>JAZNPU010000122.1:0-8498 GCA_045589795.1 Clostridia bacterium | reverse complement strand
ATATTGATATAATGTTTGGCTTGATGATGAAGAAACATAGATTTGTTGCATTTTTTCAACAGCAGCAGCAACATTTTGTTCAATTTGTTGTTCTGTGAAAACATTATCTTTTGAACCAAAGATTTTTTCAGCTAAAACATCGTTTCCTGTGATTGGAGCTGAATCGCTAACTTTGTAAACATCGTTTACAACAATCATGTGAATACCATAGTCTGTGACAACAAAATTGTTGGTTGAAATGTTTGTTGGTTGAGTTGAATTGATTAATTGATCTGCAAGAACTCTTGCACCATTTGTGAACTCTGAAACATATGTGCTTCCACCAACATTGTGGTTGTCTGGTTGACCAGAAATAATCATTCCGACATAGTTTGAAAGGCTTGTTCCAAGAGATGCACTGTCTGAAGAATATTTGAATGCATGTTGCATGAATAGGTTTGTGTAAATTTTGTATTCAACTTCTTTTTTGTTTGCTGCATTTAGATATGCAGTGATTAAATCTTCGGAAATTGCATATTCAATTTCGGCATCTGCAACCAAAGCATCATGGATATCTTTTGCTGAAGCAGTTGAATTTGCTTCCAAAATAGAAATTGTTCTGCCGTATGTTGTGTTAAATTCGTTAACAACTGTTTCAACTTTAACTGTTGCTTTTTTGCAAGAATCAAATTCGGCTTTTGTTAGGTACACTCTGTCGTTGTCATCAGCTTTGTCACTTGTTGCATCAACATAGTAATAACCGTTGAGTTTGTCGTCTTCTTCAACCTCTTCTTCGGTTTCTGGAGCAACAAATGTGCTATCGAAATAAACATTGAATGTTTGTTGTTCTACTGTGATTTTATAAACATCATAACCTTTGTCATCACGATAAGTTGCATTGTTGTAGTCTAACCAGTTTTCAGCACCTGTTCTTGAAGTTAAGCCAATTTGGTTATAGAAGTTGTCACGAACAAGTTTGTATGCTGCATATTGTTCAGGAGATGCATTTGCAGAACTTCCTGGGAAGCCTTTTAATGCTGTTGTGATTGATTCATCAAAACCAACTAGCAAATGTTGAACTGTGAAATAATAATATTCGCCGTTATATCTATAAAGCAATAATGTGTTGTTTTGTGAACCTTCCAAAACTGCAATATAGTTGTCTTCTAGTTGATATTTTTGAATGTCGCTACCAACAAGTTGCAAATATCTTGCAACAATTGCTTCGTCAGACAATGAATAAAATTCGCTATCAGGAGTTGCAACTAGACTGTTGACATAGCTTTTATACATGTTTGCCATGTATGTTTCAAAATAACTTGTGTAAAGCCTTTTGATTTCTTCAAACAAAACAGTTTCTCTGTTGCTAGCTTTTCCGTTTGATTTTGCAGTGAGCATCAATTTGCCAACATACATTTCAAAAGCTTTGTCTCTGTTTGTTGTGTTTGCGATTGTTGTGAAATATTTGGTGTTGCTGTTAACAATATCTTTAAGATCTGCATAATCATCAAACTCTAATTCTTCATCTTCTTCAAGTTCAACAGGTGTTTTCTTTAAGAATGTGTTTAAGAATGAAATAATTTCTGTCACTTGAGTGCTCTTAACAGCTTTGCCATAGTTGGTTGCTGCAGTTTTGCCTGCTTCAAACAAATAATCGCAAGCATAGTCGTCCATTCCTTTGAATTCGTATTCTGAATATAGATAACTTTTTACTTCTGTGTTTGTTGAAGAACCCGCTTCTGTTTGCAAACGAGCTGGAAGATTTTTGTCTTCTACTCCTTGTTGTTTGTAAAGAGCTTTTTCATATGTGTCAACATTTGAAGAAATGTGTTCCAAAACATCTAGCCAAACTTCTGCATCGTTTTTGGTGCTATACATCAAAACATCATCTTCAATAAGTTTTTCAGTTTCTTGAATAATTGCATATTTGCAAATTACATTTTTGTAGAAGATATTCAAAATTTGGTCATTTGTGTATGAATAGAAATATGAAGAGTTTTCTGAATAGAAAGCATACCACAAATCAACAACTTCCTTTTTTGAAAGCACAGTTGTTCCAATTGTGATGGCTTTTTCTTCCAAAGCTTTTGTGTTGTCTGGCACAATAAAAGCACAGCCAGTTAGTGAGGTGAACATTAAGCAAAAGCATAAAACGATTGCCATGATATATTTTTTTAGATGTTTCAAGTGTGTAATCTCCCGCTATAGTTAGTCGCAATAATATATTATATATTATATTTACAAAAGCAAAAAAGTCAAGTATTAAAGTTATGAAACTTTTGTCAACTTGACTTATTTTTGAAAATTATTAACAAATTTTTGAAAAATATATAAATTCTGATGAATTTTCTTTACTTTATGCCATTTGCAAACTCAATAAATTGCCTGATTAGCAAATAGTTTTGATGACTGTCGCCAGTGCTAATAAATTTAATTTTTGGATTATCACTTAAATCTAGTGAACAATGGTTATTGAATTTGTAGATTGCATTGCCAAGAGTTGAACTATTCATGATTTGTTCGCGATTTTCAAATTGAAGATAGGCTTGTTCTTTGGTGCACAAAACTTCCACAACCTTTAAGTTGCTTGCCAAGTTTTTAATGTAAGCAACATCAATCAAATTGAGAACTTGTTTAGGAGGTTTTCCAAGCCTTGTAGTTAACTCAGAAATCACTTCTTCGGCATCTGTCAAACTAGAAATAGCAGAAATTCGTTTATAGGCAATCATTCTTTGTTCACTTTCTGTGATATAGTTTTCAGGAACAAATGCATCAATGTTTACTTTCATTAAGGTTTCAACTTTTTCTTCAACCTTTTCACCTCTGGCTTCGGCAACTGCTTGAGCCAAAAGTTTGGCATACATATCATATCCCACCTTTTGCAAGAAACCATGTTGCTCTGCCCCAAGCACATTTCCGCTTCCGCGAATTTCTAAGTCTCGCATTGCAAGTTTGAAGCCACTTCCAAATTCAGTAAATTCACTGATGGCATCTAGTCTTTTATAAGCTTCTTCTGTGAGCATTTTGTTATATTCATAAGTGAAATAAGCATAAGCCATTCGGCTGCCTCTGCCTACTCTACCACGAATTTGATAAAGCTGACTGAGGCCAAACCTGTCTGAGTCGCACACAATCAAAGTGTTAGCATTTTCAATGTCTATACCGTTTTCCATAATGGTTGTGCAAATTAGAACATCTGCCTTGCCGCTATAAAAATCGTAAACAACTTGTTCAAGAAGGTTTGGAGCAAGTTGACCATGCCCAACCAAAATTTTGCAATCTGGAACAAGTGCACGAATTTTTGCTGCAAAATCATAGATTTTTTCAACTCGATTAAACAAAATGAAGGTTTGTCCACCACGATTTTTTTCACGAGTTATTGCATCACGAACAAGGCTGTCTGAAAACTCTGTCACATAAGTGCTGACCGGGAGTCTTGCACTTGGAGGAGTGCTAATAACTGAAATATCTCTAATTCCAGACAAACTCATATGCAAAGTTCTTGGAATTGGTGTTGCAGACAATGTCAAAACATCAACATTTGGGTGCTTTGTTTTGAGTTTTTCTTTGTCGTTAACACCAAATTTTTGTTCTTCGTCTAAAATAATCAACCCTAAATCTTTGAAAACAACATCATCACTCAACATTCTGTGAGTGCTGCACAAAACATCAATTTTGCCTTCTTTGAGTTGTTGCAAAATTTCTTTTACTTGTTTTGTTGTTTTGAAACGGTTAAGAACCTCAACCCTAACCCCAAATTCCTGCATTCTTTTTAAGCATGTGTTGTAATGTTGCTGACTAAGAATTGTGGTTGGTGCCAAAAATGCAACTTGCTTGTTATCTAGCACAGCTTTGAAAGCCGCCCTCATTGCAACCTCGGTTTTTCCAAAGCCAACATCACCACACAAAAGTCTGTCCATAACTTTTGTGCTTTGCATATCTTTTTTAATTTCTGCAATACTGGTTAATTGGTCTTGTGTTTCAACATAGGCAAAACTATTTTCGAACTCTTTTTGAACCATGTTGTCTACACTGAAAGGAAAGCCCTTGATTTGTTCTCTTTTTGCATAAAGTTGAACCAAATCAAATGCCAATTTTTTAACAGATTCTTTAACTTTAGCTTTAACTTTGTCAAATTCTTGACCACCAATTTTGCTAAGCCTTTTTGGGGTTTCGCCACCAGAAAATCTGTCGAGTTGGTTCATTTGTGTTGTTGGAACATAAAGTTTGTCGCCATCACGATAACGAACAACAACATAGTCTTTTGTTCCAAGTGTTCCACTGAGTTGTGTGACACCTTCGCACACACCAATTCCATGAACTGCATGAACAACATAGTCTCCCACTTTTGGAACACTGAACACATCTTCTCTGCCAGCAGAAAGTTTGCTTGAAACATTTTGCTTGGCAAACAAATCATAGTTTGCAATAAAAACTATTCTTTCGTGTGGCAAAATGAAACCACTTGGATAAATCCTTTCATAAATGCCAGATTTTTCAATGAAACTACCTTTTACAATCGGCAAGTCAACGGCATAACTATCCAAATTTTTATATAATTGTTGAACATTGCTTTTTTGAGTTAAAAGATAAATCTTAAAGCCGTTTTGTTGCCAGATTTCTATGTCTTTGGCTAGTCCGGCTGTGTCGCGAATGTATTTGCTAACTGGTTTGCTATCGAAATCCAAAACAACTTGTGGATCAAAAAATCTGTTTGCATTTGTGATTTTTTGAAAAGCAACACCTGTTAAACTTTTAAGCCCTTTCAAAATATAATCCAAGCTGTTAACAGCTCTTTTTTTGTCTGCAATCAAGGTGTTTGCAGCAGAAAGTTCTTTGATTCGGGTTGTGTTTTCTTTGTCGGCAGCACAAATGTTGTCGTAAATGAGTTTTGTTTCATCAATAAAATAAACATATTCTCGACCTGTTGCATGAATATAATCAATCAAGGAATATGGCTGACATGCCAAACTAAAAACACAGTCTTGATTGAAAGATCTGTCGCCATTTTCTATTTTGTTGATTAAATCTTGCACTTGTGCCATGAAAATGGTTTGTTCGTTTGCATCAGAAAATTCACGGCTTTTCATTTGTTCCAATTTTTGCAAAATTTCTTGTTCTTCTTCGTTTGAAAGAAGCAAGTTGCTATAAGGACAAATACTAACCGAATCTAGGTCTTTGACAGCTTTGCCATTGTCGTCTAGCAAGCTGATTCTTTCGATTTGGTCATCAAAATAGTCAATTCTGACCGCATGGTCATAATTGATTGCAAAAACATCTACAACTTCTCCACGAACAGCAAAAATACCTGGTTCTGTGGCGAAATCTTGTTTGGTATAGCCACAGTCAGCAATTTGTCTGCTAAGCAGTTTTGGAGATATTGTTTGCCCCACTTTTAGATGAATGATACAATTTGCAAAAACTTCTGGATCAACACATGGAGAAAATAAGCTATCAGCTGTTGCAATGATAACATTTTCTTTTTTTGTAAACATGTTAAAGAGGGTTTTTACTCTTTGAATATTGTTTGCACTAGATTGTGCTTTTTTGTATAAAAAACAATCGGTGTTGGCAACAAAAATGCTAACCGTTTTGTCAAGAGCCTCAAAATATTCTTTCGCTTTGTTTGCTGCAATATAGTCGCTGACAATATATAAAATATTGTCTGAACAAAGTGAAGCAATTGGAGCTCTCAAACCATATTGCACACCAAAAGCCGAGCAAGATTTTTTTGCCCGGGTAGCATTTTTTATTGTGGAGAAATTTTCTCCCATGATTGTGTTAATTATGTTCATAAATTTTTAGCCGTTATATTTTTGCATAACTTTGTCTAGGGTTTCACCCTGGGCATATTCTATCACAGCTTGACCAGCTGTTTCAATACCTTTATAAAAATCGCTTCCGGCAGGCACTTTAGACAAAACAAAATCTGCCAAATCTTGATTTTGGTGAGGTTTGCCACAGCCCACTCTAACCCTTGGAAAATCTGTTCCGCAATATGCCACAATGCTTCTAAGCCCATTATGTGTGCCAGCAGAACCTTTTTTTCTGATTCTGACATTACCTGGAAGCAAATCAATGTCGTCAACAATAACTAAGCAGTCAGAAATTTGGCCTTTGAATTTTTGAATTATGCTGTTTACACAAATGCCACTGTTGTTCATATATGTTGTTGGCTTAACAAAATACACTTTTTCGCCACCAATGTTGGTTTCATAAACCAAGCCATTACATATTTCTTTATGTTTGCTTAATTGAAAAAATTTTAGGCATTCGTCAATAACCAAAAAACCAGCATTGTGGTTTGTGTTTTCATATTCTTTGCCAAAATTTCCTAGCCCAATAATAAATTTCATATTAATCCTTCTTAGCAAGAGTTGTTGCTTGAGGCAATGTGTAATCTGATTTTAGATACACTCCTCCAAAAATTGTGCAGGCTTCGCCCACGGTTGAATTTGCTCCAAGTTTGACATCTAATGCTTCAGTTCCCAAGCATTTTGTGCCAGAACCAATATTCACTCCGTCTGCAACTTTTGTGTTTGTTAAGCAACAGTTTAGCCCCACTTTGCAACCTTTGTTTGTTGTTGAATTTTCCAAAACAGTTGCAGCCGAAACAATAGTTTCTTCACCCACAACACTTCTGTTTGAAATCAAACAATTGTTCCCAACAATTGCATTGTCTAAAACGGCACTTCTAACAACAATAGTTCCACTTTTTATGATAACTTGTTCATCAATTTTGCTATCTGTGATAACACAGTTGCTACAAATTTTGCTATTTGCACCAACAGATGTTGTGCCTTCGAGTTTAACAAATGGTTCAATTATCGCCCCTGCCTCAATTGCAACTTGGCAATCTATGTGTGTGTTTTGTGGACTAACAATATTAACCCCATTTTGCATATGATATTTGTTTACTCTTGCTTGCAAAATTATTGCAGCCTTTGCAAAAGATTCCACTGAAGAAACTTGATATTGTTCATTTGAGCAAACATCATATTGATTGAGAGCATAAATAGTTTGTGCCTGTTTGATATATTCTGTTTTGAAAACCCAAGCACGAGCAAGTTTGCAAACGGACAAGTTCTTAAGAGATACATAATCCAAAATTTGATTGACTGCATTTGCTGTGATAAGAGGTGTGTCAGAATATAGTACCATTGTGTATTGTGCATCTTTCAATAGCGGACGAATGTTGCCAAGCAAATCATCTTCGTCTTTGATTGGAGCGATGGTTGGCTTTGTTGGGCATGCTCTTGCCACCCAATTGCACATTTTCTCTCCTAATAAATTAACATCATAACTTTTTTTACCAAACAATTCATCATCAACAAGTAAAACAATGCAGTCAACATTTTGATTGCCCTCTGTGATTTGAATTGTTTCTGTTTCTACTTCATACATACTCATACCCCTATTTTAATTATATTAAAAATATTTGTCAAACTTTTTACATTTATTATAACCAAGAAAAAAAGCCCCAAAGGGCTTAATTATTCTGCTTTTTTAGCATCTTTTTCAGCAGCTGAAGTGTCGATATTGTTGCGGAATGTCACATACTTGCTATAGAAATATTCAAGAACAAGGTTTATAACCATTGTTAAAGCTTCCACTAGCAAACTGTTCCAACCGAGGTTAACAAGAGCTTGGCCACCAAACACGGTTGCTGGAGTGAAAGGAATATAGAACAAGAAAGCCAACAGCATAGCTTTTGGAACATTAACTGCACTTTTGAATGTGAACTTGCGATTGAATGTGAAATTCCAAACGACACTCAAAATAAGAGCAATAAGGTGGCTTGGCCAGAATGTCCAACCAACAACCTCGCTCAAAATTGTGAAAGTTCCAAACTGAATAACACCAGCAGAACAAGAGAACAAGAAAAACTTTAACATTCTCATGTTTTCTTTTTTGCGAGAAGGTTTAGTTTCTTTTGCAATGTCTGTGCTTGTTGAAATGTTTTCTTCGTTTGACATGAATTTCTCCTTTGTTTTTAATAAAACTATTATATCACATTCCTTTTTCATTTCACAAACAAAAAAAGCAAAATAAAAAACAAGCATTAATGCTTGTTTTATTCTGGTTGAGGTTGAGAACTGCCAAATTTTTTGTTTTTTAACTTTTCCATTTTTTCTAAAACTGTTTTGCCAATTCTATAATCTAACTTAATTGTATTTTTGCCCCAAACATCACAAAATTCATCTTCTGTGTTGTCGGTTGCCAAGGCATCTTGATACATGCTGTATTTTGCAGTGGCAATCAACACTTCTCCAAAATCCCCTTGATTTTTACAGGCTTTTTTGATGACTTTAACATATTCATAAAATTCATCTTCGAACTTTAACGGAGTGCTGCATATTCCACTTTCTCTTTCAAAATCAATTTCGTCAACAACATCTTGACTATAAAGTCCATAATTGGTCAAGCAAACATATGCAAGACCCAAAGTCGGATCGTAGCCATGTCGTTCTGTGAGCCAAGGAGTTGTGTGATGAAATTGTCTTCCTAAGACCGCTTGG
>JAZNPU010000121.1:0-3020 GCA_045589795.1 Clostridia bacterium | reverse complement strand
CCCGAAATTATTTGTGTTAAAAAAGATGAGAATACTGTTTTTGTATGTGGCCTTGCAACAATTGATGTATTAAATAAATATCAATCAGACTCACTTATTTTGTCACCTTTGTTAAAAAACAGAGGTACAAAAACAGGTTTTTGGGGCTTTGACCATTTAATTCCATTTAACACATTGGAAGAACTAAAAGAAATTATTAAAAAGTAAAATAAACATAAAAAAACACCCTCAGTTGGGTGTTTTTTGTTTGTGAATTGGTGCAACCGAGATGATTTGAACATCCGACCTATCGCTTAGGAGGCGATCGCTCTATCCAGCTGAGCTACGGCTGCTCGACACATCTATAATACAACAATGTTAAATATTTTTCAATCCATTTTTTGTTCAATATTGGTTTAGAATAAAATTTTTGTTAAATATGGCTTGCACTATCAAACAAACCAAATAAAAAAGAGGACTTGAGTCCTCTTTTGTTTTATACTTGGGTTTTATATTTTTGGAATTCACCAAATCTAATTCCTAAAATGAAAGCTGAAATAACGGCAAATGCACCAACACAAATTTGCCACCATTCTATCTCGAATGATTTTGCTTCAATTTGTAAATCCATTGCATAAACCAATTCGCCAGCATCTGTGACAGCAAAAGCAATGTTGCCATTGATGTCTGTTCTGAGTAAATATTCTTCTTGTGCTCTGTCTGCATTGATTGGAGCTGCAGCAAGTCTATCCAAAAATTCTTGTCTTGGGTGACCATGTTCATTGTTAAGTCCGCAGCTAACAACTGTCCATAGCGGATTATATACTGCAATAAACTCTGGTGAGTTTGAATTGTGTGCTCCATGGTGACCAGCTTGATAAACACTTATGTTGCTTAACTCTGCAATGTCCTCTGCTGTGAGTGATGCATAAATATCCTCTTCTGCAGTCAATGGTTTGTCTTCTTCAGGATAATAATAAAGGTCGCCAGTGAAGACAAATTTTTGAGACAAGTATTCGATTCTTATAACAGGGCAAATTGAATTTAATCCATATGAGTTTGTTGCACTGATATAACCTTTTGTCAAAAATCCAGTTGTTCTGCAAGGGCTGCTGTTTGCAGTACTCCATGCGGCCAAATCTAAATTAACTTCAGCAACAAGTGGTGCATAAAATTCAATTTCGTATTCTACTGAACCATCTTTTGATGCAATAGTTAAACCGTCGTAGCTGAGTGAAACATTTGATTTGACATATTCTGTTCCGTTGAAATATTCTTCTTCATAAACAGCCTTAATGGCTTCGTGATATTTATTTGTTAAAACCCTTGGTGCATAGCGAAGTGCAAGATATTCAGGAATAGATGTTTGTTGTTTGAATGTTCTAAGATATGCATAGATATATGACAAATCTTCATATTCTGCACATGCAAAGTTGCTTAAAATGTTTGTTCCGTCTGAATTAATTTTGTCGCCAGCAAAAGCAAATGGACGATAGATGTTTTCAACTTCAAATGCATCAAGCACTGCTTTTGTTCCGGCAATGTGATCTTGGTCACTGTGTGTTAAAACCAAGTGAGTAATTTCTTTTTCATAACCAAGTGCAGCAGTCAGATAATCTACCAACTCATCTTCTGTTCCGACATCGCCAGTGTCGATAAGCATTGTCGTGCCATCTGGGAGTTCAATGAATGTACTGTCTGCTTGACCCATGTTGATATAGTGCACAACCATGTCGTTTTGAGCGACAACTTCACTGGTGAAATATGTGTCTGGAAGACCAGATTTTCCAATGCCCAAAGCTTTTTCGATTGGTTTGCTAAAGAACACACAAGACACAGCAAGTGCCACTGCCAAAATTGACAGAATGATCATTTTAACTTTGATTTCAGTTCTATTTATTTTTACTTTTTTTCGCATAGGTCAACCTCTTTTTTGGTTTTTGTTTCAAAATTCGCAAGATTTCATCTTTGCTTGCCATAACACAATTATAACCAATATTTATCCTTTCGTGCAAATCTTCTAGGTTAGTTTTTGAAAAGTTTTTCAAATCTGGTTGCAAAACCAAATCTGCAAAGGCTAATTTTGGTGCCACAGAGCTTGCCATCATGATTCCCAAAGAACTTGCAAGAACTTTGAACATATTAAGCGACTCGGTGCCAAAACCACGGCTAAAATTGAGTTCAACGGCCAAAACAACATTGGCTCCCATGTTTCGGACAACATCTGCAGGAACATTATTTCTGAGGCCTCCATCAACCAAGTGCATATCTCCAAAAACAACTGGTTTGAAAATTCCTGGAACTGCACAGCTTCCTGCAACAGATTTTGCTACACTGCCAGCAGAAATTTGGGCTTCTTGACCAGTTTTCATGTTGGTGCAAACAGCAACAAAAGGTTTTTTGAGTTCGCTAAACACCAATTCTTTTCCAAAAACAGAGTTTAGAATGTTTTCAATGTTTTCCGCATTGCTTGGTTTTAGCAAAAATTTGCTGTTTCGAATATCTTTAACCCTTAAGGTTTCAGCAATTTCTATCATCTGTGAACTTGAATAACCATTGGCATAAAATGCCCCAACAATGCTACCTGCACTTGTGCCTGCAACATAGTCAAAGTCTATGCCAAGTTCTTCAAAAGCCTTGATTACACCAATGTGAGCTAGTCCAAGACCGCCTCCACCACCAAAAGCAATGCCAAGTTTGGCTTTTCTGTGAATTTTAATTTTGTTTTGTGTTTTGATTTTCATGCAATAAGTATAGCATATGACCAAGCCGTTTTCCAAACAGTTATGCCATTAATGCATAAAAAAAGCAACCAACAATTGGTTGCTTTAATTTAACTATTCTTCTGTTTCTGTTGTTGTGGTTGTTGTCACAGATCCAGTCACACTGTTTGCATTTTTGATAAGAACTTCAAGTTCTTTGATTTCGTCATTGTATCTAGCTTCTTCTTTTGTATAGAAAGCAAACATCTTTTTGTCGTGTTCGTATCTTTCTTTGTTTTTAGCTAGGAATGCATCAGCATCTTGAATGCTAGCTTTAAG
>JAZNPU010000120.1:0-8408 GCA_045589795.1 Clostridia bacterium | reverse complement strand
CTTATTTCTTGGTGGATATATTTTTTTCTTAGAATATTCTCCGTCTAAAAAATTTAGCATATCCAAAAAATATGGTTTTGACATTTCTTCTTGCAATTTATTATCCCATGTATTTTTGAAAAACTCCATATTATTCACCTTAAACAAATTGTAGCACAAATTTTGTCAAATAAACAAATATATTAAACTATAAATTTAATAAAAAAGACCCCATACGGGGTCTAAGATTTATTGAAGTTCGTTAACATCAACAGTGCCATCTTCTCTTACGATGGTTTTTGGAATGTTAATTTCATTAACATCTTTTGTTGTTTTTGTTAAAATTGCAAACAAATGTGGTGGATATGGTCTTGGAACAATCAAGATATCTGGATTATTTATAGAATCAAAAACATATCCATGTTTTTTGTTAATTTCAGCAATTCCTCTAACTATATCATTTTCATATTCATATTTGGTTTTGCCAGACTTTCTTTGCTTAATCTTGTTTTGAATAAAGTCTTTTTCGTTGCAAGTTAACAAAGGCAAACCCAAAACTGTTGCTTCTGCCATAATAAAGGCATCGTTTGATGGAGCTGTTTCACCAATTGCAGCAATATATTGTTTGTGCATTGCTGTCAATTTAACACCATTTTCATTACCAATTTCTTCAGTGCAATATGCATTCGCAAGTTTGGTCACTTTCATTGCATATTTATGATAGTTTGAAGAGTCAATTTTTGGAATCATGCAATAATTTTTTATAAAGTCTTTATAAAAATCACTGTAGCAGACTTCATTGAAGACAGTTGATGTCACAACAAATTTCACAAGTCCAGATTCCAACAAATCTTTCATGTGATAAAAATATCCAGAATTGTGATCAATAACTTTATTTTTCTTTTTCTTAACTTCTACAGTTTCTTTGCCACAATAAAAATAAGAAAAATTTCTTAAAAAGTCGCTATCAATTGCAACATATAAGGTGCTTAACTTAAAATCTGACATACTACACCTTAACCTTTAGCCTTTTACAGTTGTTCTGGCTAGCAAATTTTTCTGCTTTTTTAAGACAATTAATCACATACTCTGCTTGAGCATCAAGAAGTTCTTGGTCTTGTTTAACAGTTCCGTCTTTATTCATAAGTCATCTCCTTACATAAACATAGTATCACAAAAAGAAATTTTCGTCAATAATCTCTATTTGATGCGATAGGCAATCAGCTCCTCTTTTGTTTCTTTAGGAACTCTAAAACTATCTCTGCATTTACAAATTGCTTTGTTTTGAACAAATTTTGTTAAAGTTTTTGTTTTCAACAATGCAATTGTTTTTTGCGGATATTTAACAATGGCATAACTTATTAACCAAGCCACAGCCATGTCCACATAATACTTATGGTTTGAAATTTTAGACAACAGCCCTAAAATTTCATCAATACACTCATCTTTCAAATAATAAAGCATGAGCATAATTAACCCCACTCTTGCAACAAATTCGTCTTTAGACAAGCTCAAATCAAGAAATTGTTTGAAGTATTTATTGTCAATATCTTTCTTAAAAATTTTATGTGCCCCACAAACCTGATCACATGTTGCCCAGTTATCAATTCTTCCACAATAGTCTTTAAGCATTAAAAAACTTTCATTAATATCTTTATTTTTAGACAAAAGCAATCCCGCAAGCACAGTTTCTTCCCAAAATTCATCTTTTAAGGTTAAAAATGGGGCTTTCCAGCCATTTTTAGAAAGCCTTCTAGCAAGTTCTTTCATTTTTGGTGTTCTGACCCCCAATACCACTTGTTTTGTGTTGAGAATTTTCAAATGCATTTCACTTTTTGCAAATTCTGGGTCTACAAATTCTTTAATTTGTTGAATAATTTCTGATCTTTTCATAAATTTATAATATTTAATTAAATAAAATAAGTCAAATAAAAAACACCCAACGAATGGGTGTTTTTATATTTTTCATTCCAATTTTATTAAACCAATTCAACAATAGCAAGTTGTGCATTGTCACCACGGCGAACTGAAGTTTTGATAACTCTTGTGTATCCACCATTTCTTTCTTCATATTTTGGTGCATAGTCATCAAAAAGTTTTTCGATAAGAGGATGTTTGATGCCATTTGTTCTAGCAACAAAAGCTTCTTTCTTTTCGCCTTTTTGTCTTTGTTCTTGTCTATCTTCAAGGATCGCTAAAAGTTTTCTTCTAGCATTAAGTTTTTTAGCTCCGTCTTTAGAAACTTTAACAACTTTTTCTTTGCCTTTTGAGTCTACAGATTTCTTTTCTTCTGTCACAACATCTTTATATGCATTTTTAGCAATAGTGATGCATTTTTCAGCAATTTTAGCAGCTTCTTTTGCACGATCAAGAGTTGTTTCGATTCTTCCATAGAATAATAGGTCTGATGCTAGGTTAGATACTAGTGCAAGTCTTTGGTCTGTTGGTTTACCAAGTTTTTTATTACTCATTATCTTTCTCCTTATTCTTCTTTGCTTTTTAGCCCAAGACCAAGGCTTTCTAGCTTATGAATAACTTCATCGAGAGATTTGCGTCCAAGATTTTTAACTTTTAGCATATCTTCTTCGGTCTTTTTGATTAAATCTTCTACAGTGTTAATACCAGCTCTCTTCAAGCAGTTATATGAACGAACAGAAAGATCCATATCTTCAATGCTCATAACCATTAGTTTATGAACTTTATCTTCTTCTCTGCTAACAAGAAGATTTGTGTTTGCCATGTTGTCAACAAGTTCAACAAACAAGTTAACATGATCAACAAGTAGTTTACTTGCAAGGCTGATAATTTCTTTTGCAGAAACTGTGCCATTTGTTGTCACTTCCAAAACAAGTTTGTCAAAGTCTGTGTTTTGACCAACACGAGTGTTTTCTACTTCATAGCTAGCTCGTCTTACTGGTGTATAAATGCTATCAATAGCAATAAATCCAATAGGAAGACTCATGTCTTTATTTTTGTCAGCAGGTTCATATCCTCTGCCACGACCAACCACAATATCCATGTCTAGAACAGCATCAGCTTCTAGAGTGCAGATATAAAGGTCTGGATTCAAAACAGTCACTTCATCATCTGGAGTAATCATTCCAGCAGTCACTGTGCAAGGACCCTTTGCAAGAAGTTTAATTGTCTTGCGGAAGTTTGGGTCAACTGAAGATGTTTTAAGAGCAAGAGTCTTCATGTTAAGAACAATTTCTGTGACATCTTCTTTTGCACCTTTAAGTGTTGAAAATTCATGTTCAACACCAGCGATACGAATATTTGTCGCTGCAGCACCAGGAAGGCTAGATAGCAAGCATCTTCTAAGAGCATTTCCAATAGTCACACCAAAACCTCTTTCTAGTGGTTCTAGCACGAATTTTGCATAAGCTCCGTTGTCTTCCTCAATGCATTCAATTCTTGGTTTTTCAATTTGCAACATAATCTTTTCTCCTATATTGGATTATTTAGAGTATAATTCGACAATTAAGTGTTCTTCGATATTTAGATCAATATCATCTCTTTTTGGTAGAGCAAGAACTTTACCTGTTAATTTTTCTGCATCAAACTCTAACCATTTAGGAACAATAACTCTAGATTGTTTAACTTCAGCAAAATTAGCTTTCTTTTGTTTATTTTCTTTAACAGAAACAACATCACCAACTTTAACACTATATGATGGAATGTTTACAGTTTTTCCGTTAACAGAAATGTGTCCGTGGCTTACAATTTGTCTAGCTTGAGCACGGCTAACACCAAGTCCCAAACGATAAACAACATTGTCTAGTCTTCTTTCAAGAAGTGAAAGCATGTTTTCACCAGTTTTTCCTCTCATTCTTTCTGCTTCTTCATAGTATGCATGGAATTGTTTTTCTTGAAGTGGACCATAAGCTCTTTTAACTTTTTGTTTTTCTCTGAGCTGAGTCAAATATTCAGTAGGTTTTTTTCTTGTGTTTGGATGCATACCTGGGTTAACTGGTCTGCGTTCCATAGCACATTTTTTAGAAAGGCATCTTTCACCTTTTAAGAAAAGTTTAGCACCTTCTCTTCTACATAATCTGCAATCTGCATCTGTATATTTTGCCATTTACTTTCTCCTTCCTTTAATCCTAAAGTCTTCTTGCCTTTGGTGGACGGCATCCATTGTGAGGGATTGGTGAAACGTCACGAATAAGTGTCACTTCTAATCCTTCGTTAGCTATGCTACGAATAGCAGATTCTCTACCGTTTCCTGGGCCTTTAACATAAACTTCTACAGATTTCAAACCATATTCTTTAGCTGCTTTAGCTGCTTTTTCTGCTGCTTGACCAGCTGCAAATGGTGTGCTTTTACGATTTCCTCTATATCCTAGAGCACCTGCAGAGCATGCAGATAGTGCATTTCCTTCAACATCAGTGATTGTCACAATTGTGTTGTTGAATGATGATTGAACATGAACGATACCTTTATCTACATTAGTTGTAATTCTGCGTTTTTTAGTGGTTGCTTTTTTAGCACCTGTCACTTTTGCCATGTGTATTTATCCCTCCTTCCTTATTTCTTCTTAACAGAGCTGCTTCTTGGACCTTTACGGGTTCTTGCATTGCTCTTTGTGCTTTGACCTCTTACAGGTAAGCCTTTTCTGTGTCTAATTCCACGATAAGAACCAATTTCTTGAAGAGCTTTAATGTTCATACCTACTTCTCTCTTTAGGTCACCTTCAACAACTAGATTTTTATCAATGTATTCACGGATTTTACCGGTGTCTGCTTCTGACAAATCACGAACACGAGTGTCTGGGTTGATGCCAGTAGCTTCTAAAATTTTGTTAGCAGTTACTCTGCCAATTCCATAGATATAGGTTAGGCCTATTTCTATTCTTTTTTCGTTTGGTAAGTCTACACCACCAATTCTTGCCATTGTTTTCCTCCGAAATTAAATTTTGTTTTTTTTTGTTTTAATTATCATTTGGAATGGTATGTTAATTAATTTTTGTGCAATATAAATTGCATTGTGGGAATCTACCCACATTTATATTAACGCCTTGGGTAGAGATAACCTCTTGCCGCTCCCTTGGCAATAATTTTCAAAATTATTAACCCTGAACTTGTTTGTGTTTAGGGAACTTGCTGCAAATAACTCTGAGTTTGCCATTTCTTTTAATAACCTTGCAGTTTTCACAAATAGGTTTAACACTTGGTCTAACTTTCATTATTCTTTCTCCTTTTATCCTTATTTGATAGATTTTTTATTTGCTTCGCCAAATAATTCTGCCACGAGTTAAGTCGTAAGGGCTCATTTCTAGTTTAACTGTGTCGCCTTCATAAACATGTATGAAATTCTTCCATAATTTACCAGATAGATATGCTGTGACAATGTGTCCACCTGCAATTTTCACTTTGAAAGTTGCACCTGGCATAGCTTCAACAACAACACCCTCGGTTTCAATAACATCAACTTTGCTCAAAATTGTTTGCCTCCAGTTTTTTTGTTAAAATCTCAATACCGGTTTCTGTAATAAGAACTGTGTTTTCGTAGTGTGCACTAGGTCTTCCATCTTTGGTTTTGGCATCCCAGCCACTTAAATACAAATCCCAAGTTCCTGCATTGATCATTGGTTCAATTGCCAATGTCATTCCGGCCTTAAGCTTAATTCCAGTGCCCGCTGTTCCATACATTGGAATATATGGATCTTCGTGCATTTTTCTGCCTATTCCATGACCGCCCATCACACGAACAACATTGTATCCATGTTTTTCAGCATGTCGTTGAACAGCAGCTCCAATATCTCCTAGTCTGCTGCCATCTTTTAGATTTTTAACAGCTTCCCAGAAACATTCTTCTGTCACTTTAATAAGTTTTTGTTTTTCTTCGCTAATTTTTCCAACAGCGAAAGTTCTTGCTGCATCTCCTTGATAACCATTTTTTATGGCTCCGCAGTCAATGCCAATGATTTGACCTTCTTCTAATATTCGGTCAGCTTTTGGAATTCCGTGCACTACTTCATCATCAATAGAAGCACAAATGCTACCAGGAAATCCTTGATAACCCAAAAAAGATGGTTTTGCTCCACGACTAATTATGTAGTCGTGGGCAATTTTATCCAACTCTTTGGTTGAAACACCAGGTTTAATATGTTTTCCAACAAGTTCAATCGCCTCAATGGTTATTGACCCGGCTTCTCTCATCTTTTCAATTTCTTTTTGATTTTTTATAGTAATCATAACTATTTACCTAGCCCCTTAACAATTTGATCAATAGTTGCCTGTGGGCTTACATTTGAATCTACAGACAAAACTAAACCTTTTTGTTTATAATAATCAACAATAGGTAGTGTTTTTGTAGCAAAAGTTGCTAGGCGCTTTTCAATGGCTTCTGGAGTATCGTCTGCTCGAATGATGTATTTTGTTCCACATTCTGAGCAATACTCTGGATCGCCAGGATATTTAATGTTGTGTATATGACTACACTTTGGACAAGTTCTTCTTCCTGCAATTCTTTCTAGAACAATTGCCTTTTCAACCTCCAAAAAGATAACTTTGTCGATTGATGTGATTGTTTCTAGCATTTTTGCTTGATCAAGAGTTCTTGGAAATCCATCTAAAATATATCCGTTTTGACAATCATCTTTTTCAAGTCTGTCTTGCAAAACTGAAAGGGTTAATTCGTCAGGAACCAATTCTCCCTTTTCGATTATTCCTTTCACCTTTCTTGCTAAGTCACTATCGGTTTTCACAATAGCTCTAAAAAGATCTCCGGTTGAAATTGTTGGAATATTGTATATTTTAGATAATTGCTCAGCTGCAGTGCCTTTTCCAGCACCTTGAGCTCCCATAATAAGTAGTTTCATCTACACTCCTTTGGGACTACAAAATATTTTTGTGTCTTTTCATCATAATTTGTGCATCAAGTTGTTGACTAAACTCTAGTGCAACACTAACGACAATTAACATACCGGTTGCTGTAAATGCATTAAGAAGCGACAATTGACCACCAGCAACAACTTCAAAAAGAATTGATGGAATCAATGCCAAGAATGCAAGGAAGATAGCACCAAACAAGGTGATTCTTCTTGAAACTCTTGTTAAATAGTCTGTGGTTGGTTTTCCAGGACGAATACCAGGAATAAATCCACCATTTTGTTGAATATTTAAGCTTACATCAGCAGGGTTGAATTGCATTTGTGCATAGAAATATGCAAAGAACAAAATCAACAAAGCAACACAGATGCTATAAATAATTGAGCCTGTTCCCATGTATGTATTCCACCAAGAAGCGAAATTACTTTCTGGCCAGAATAAACCAACAATAAGTGATGGGAAAGTTATAATTGCTGTAGCAAAGATGATTGGCATAACGCCTGTTCCATTCACTTTCATAGGAATGTGTGATGATTGACCACCATACATTTTTCTTCCCTTAACTTGTTTTGCATATTGAACAGGGATTTTTCTTTCTGCTCCATCAACCCAAACAATAAGAGTAAATAGAACAACAGCCAAAAGAATAAATCCAAGCAATTCCCAAAGATAAGTGATGCTAGAAGTGAATACACTTTTAACGGCATTTGCTATAGATTGTGCAGCAGTTGAAATGATACCAATAAAGATAATCATAGATAATCCATTACCAATACCCTGAGCTGTAATTCTGTCGCCAATCCACATAGTAAAGCAAGTTCCGGCAACAAGCAAAATCACTACCATAATGCCTGTTAACCACAATAGATTTTCACCAAAGATTGGAAGAAGTGTTTCTTGATAACCAAGAACAATACCAACACCTTGAGCAACTGCCAAAACAATTGCAACAATTTTGGTGATTAAATTGATTTTTTGTCTGCCTTGATCACCTTGTTTAGATAATCTTTCAAGCGCAGGAATTCCAACTGTTAAAAGTTGAACAATAATTGATGCGTTGATATAAGGTGTCACACCAAGTGCAAAGAACGAAGCGTTAGCAAGAGCACTACCTGTCACAGTATTAAGAAGACTCAATAAACCAACACTATCTTCACCGATAATGTTTGAATAGGTAGCTGCATTTAAGCCAGGAACTGGCAAAAAGCAACCAAGTCTATAAACAAGCAATAACAATAGAACGATTAAAATTTTCTTTCGTATTTCTTTGTCTTTAAGTGCACTTGCAAGCGTTTTAAACATTATACCACCTCAACTGATCCACCTGCATTAGAAATTTTATCTACTGCAGATTTTGTAAATTTAGCTGCCTTAACAGTTAGTTGTTTTGTTAGGTTTCCATTACCAAGAACTTTCAAACCATAAGCTTCGATTTTAGCAATCATGCCTTTTGATTTCAATAGTTCAGCAGTGACAACGGTACCATTTTCAAGTCTTTCAAGGTCGCTAACATTAATTGTAGTATAAACCTTTCTCCAGTTGTTTGTAAAGCCTCTTTTTGGAAGTCTTCTGATAAGTGGCATTTGACCGCCTTC
>JAZNPU010000119.1:0-1982 GCA_045589795.1 Clostridia bacterium | reverse complement strand
CCACTCACTTGAGACACTCCAGCTGTTAAAGCAAGCAGCGACACAACAAGTGTTAAACTTATGATAGATGCAATTTGTTTGGCCTTTACACATACAATTTTCATTGTGTTTTTTCAACTCCTATAATTTACTTTTTTTTTGACAATTCAATCAATTTTGACAGCCGCAATGTTTTGTTGATTTTTGACATATCAGTTTTAGAAATAGCGAAAATTGTCAAACGATTTTTATTTGTGCTATTAAACTTTATTCTTGAAGGGTGAAATTTATGATATCATCAAAAATTTTGCACAAAAAAAACAGAGTGTTTTCACTCTGTTTTAATCTACATAAATAGAAAATGTTGCGGTAAATTCTTTATATGTTATGGTGACCATATGGCTTGTTTTGTTAACAAGTGAACCAATTTCAAGAACACCGTTGTTGATTTCTTTTTCAATTCCACCAATTGTGAAGGTACACTCGTTGATGTCAACTTTTTCAATTGATGAACCGTAGTGTGCATTAACAATCAATTTATTGTTTAGGTTGATTGCTGTTAATGAATTTGAAATTTCAATGTCTGAAGCAAATGCTGAAATTCCTTGCAAAGTTTTTTGCTCAACTATATATGTTAGTCTTAATGAATTTCCTTCATATTCAACAGTCACATACACCATTCCACTATTTATAAACTTTGTGTTTCCTGTTGCTGTATCATATTGCACCGCTGAAGTTGTGTTGACTGTTAGCATGTCTTTAGAAACAGGTAATCTTTTTGTTGTTCCATCAGAATATTCACAGTTAAGATAAATATAATCAACATTGAGATTGTCATTGACATACACATTGGTCACCCTTTCTTGAGAAAGTGCAACTTTTGTGAGAACAATTGCTGGTGGTTCTTCATATAAATATATTCCCAAAAATGTGCCAATGCCCGCAAGCAAAACCACTGCCAAACAAGACAATAAAATTTTGAGTTGTTTAGACATTGGGAATCTAACTTTTTTGATGTTCTGATTCAAACGGAAGTCAAGATCTGAGTCATACTTACCAAAAGTTCCAAAGTCAACATTTTCCTCTTTTTTTGTATGCTTTTCCATAAATCTAGAAAGTCTTTGTTTTTCTGATTCTGGACTTGGCTTTGGAGGTTCTGGTTTTGGTGGCTCAGGCTTTGGAACAACTTTTTTAGCTTCTTCCAAGCTTTGACTCATTCTTTCAGATAATTTTTCTTTTTCAGACTTTTCCTCTGGTTCTTCTTCAACGACTGGCTCTGGTTCAGGTTCTTCTAATGCTTCTTGACGAGCCAATTCTTTTTCGATTTCAACACCAAGTGCTTCTCTGAGTTTGTCTTCAACTTTTTTGACTTTTTCTTGTTTTTCTTTAGGAAGATTTTTTATAGTTTCTTCATTATCTTGTTCAAGATTTAATACAATCTTTTCATCATTTGCCATAATTAATCCTCCTTTTTATATTCTTTTCTTAGTATAACAAAACAAATTTCACAGGTCAAACGATTTATACCTCTCTAATAAATCCTGATAATAATTTCATTCCTGTCACAGAAATGCAACGACCTTTACTTGATCTGATATCTTCATCTAAACTGCGGCTGCTGATTGAGTTAACTTCGTTTTCTGAAACCAAAACAACCTCTGACTGAGCAGAAACTTTTCCACTTGCAACAACTGTTGTTCCGCTAGAATTTTCGCCCTTTAAGTCTATAATTTTGACACCCTTGCGATATCTTGCAAGCAAATCAATTTCACCAACCAACACTCTCTTTGCATATGCTGTGTTTGACACAACTGCAATTTCATCTTCTGACACAACTTGGTCAACAGAAACAATTTCGTCTCCGTCAGCAAGCATCATTCCCTTAACACCTGCTGAAATTCTACCCTGAACAGGAATATCTGATTTTTCAGCATTTAATCCAATACCACCAGCAGTAACAAACATAATTGTTGTATCTGGTTTATCTAATTCAACCTTTATTA
>JAZNPU010000118.1:0-11220 GCA_045589795.1 Clostridia bacterium | reverse complement strand
TCAAATCAAGATCTTTTGTCAAATCGTGGTTTCCAACACTGTCAGTTAGTTTTTCAAGAGATTTGTCTTGCTCATCATAATATTTATCTTGCCAATAACCAATTCTTTTGTTGAAATAGTTTTGAGTGAAATAAATAATCACACAAACAAGAATAATTGCAGCACCAATAATAATATTGTGAGAGAGTAAGATGCAAATACTAACAACGGCTTGAACAAAATAACTAGCATATTTTGCAATGCTGTCCGGAAATTCTCCCAAAGTTCCTGTGTTGTTATAAACAACATTTATGATTTTTTCTTTGCTTGTGTCTAAGAAGCTTTCTTGAGATGCAGTGCTAACTTTGTCATAAATTTGACTGTTAATATTATCCCAAATTTTTCCATAAGCTCGGTAATATAGTCTGTTTATAATAAAAAGTAGCACTTGTTGAATAACAACAATTCCGCAGGTTACACAAAGCCACAAAACTGTTCCGTTTAAGTCATTTACTGTCAAACAAGTGATTGCATTTGCACTTGGGTATGCCACAACAACATTTAACAGATATGCTGCCATATAAAAGAAGAACTGTAAAAAGGTTGTTAGTTTGCTTGGTTTTGCTATTCTAAAAAACAATTTAACTTTCTCAAGGTTGTTCATTATTTATTCACCCCCTTGCTGATTTTTTTCACATGTCCAGACTGAACAGAGTAGACATCGTCACAAATAGAAGATAGTCTGTCGCTTGCACTAAAGATTATCACAGCTCGAGAATCTTTTAGCTCTTTTATGTGAGAAATCAATTCTTCTTGTTGTTTGCTTGTTAGCGACAATGGAAATTCATAAATGCAAAGCCATTCGCTATCACTCAAAAGAGCACGAGCTAAACCAAGCATAAACAACAAATATGGTGAAAAGTGCTCTTTTTCTTTAATAATGTTTGTGTCGTAGCCATGTGGCAGATCCAAAATTGTTTTGTGAATGCCTAGTTGTTTGCACACGGCAATAATTTTCTTTTTGCTGCTTGTCACATAATAGAGGTTATCTAAAATGCTTTCGCTATAAAAATATGGTTTGCTTGTTGCATAACTAAAGTTGTGACTATAGGTATTTTTGTCGAAGTCATAAATGTTTATGCCGTCCATTGTGACAGTTCCTGTTGTTGGAACAATGGCTCTTCTTAGTAAATAGAACAAACTTCTTTTTCCACAATTTTGAATACCTTTAATTAATGTGATTGTGTTTGGAGAAAACTCCATATTGGTGGTGTAGAGGGTTCCACTTTTTGTTGCAGGGTTTGTGTTTTTGTCAATATATGTTATGTTGCTAAAAATCAACTTATCTCTTAAATTGTTTGTTGTGTTGTTGCTAAAGCTTACAATGTCTGCATTTTCCATGTTCAACACGGTTTCAATTCTGAGTCTAGAAACATCTTCTCTTTGAAGTTCATACAACACTTCATAGCCAGCTTTTGCTTGGTCGATTATGTTAATGAGATATGGAGCAATAATCAAATATAATGTTAAGGTTAGGGTGTTTGCATGTGTTAGTGAAGCGAGATAGATTGTTAGTGCTGTGACAATAATATACATTGCTGCATAGGTCCACAATTTTCTAACACAGTTCCATTGTCCTCTTTTTGAATAAGACTTAACAACCTTTTTAACTTGCGACAAATATTTAACTTTGTTTTCTAGGTTTAAGTTAAGTTTGTCACTTTGTGTTCGGCCTTCAACAATGTCTGTTAATTGTTCTCCCATGCCATCACGGAACATCCATGCATTGTCTGTGTGTTTTTGAACTTTTTTGCCAAGGAACACATACCAGAAATACAAAAGTATAACAAGTGTCAACATAACAAGACCAATTTTCCAATCATAGAAGCAAACAATTGCAATTGTGATGAAAGCTCTGATTAAATAACAAGATTGATAGGTGATGTAGTCACTAAATTTAACAACATAGTCAATGTTTGAAGTGAAAATCATCATTAGTCTTTCCATTGATTGGCCATTAAGTCCTTCTTCGGTGGCTCCACTGAGCTTGTTGTATAACTTTTCACTTAAATAAAGAGTACCGTATTTAACTTGTTTGTATGTAAACACATAGTTAAAATGCCAAAATAAAAAATATAAAAAATAACAACCCAAACTTATTAGAAGCCAAAAAATTGCAGCATTATAATCCATGTTTGTCAAGCTTGAAATTGCATTTGCATTTGGAACAGCTTGTGCAATTATGATTGCACTTGCAAACAATGATGTCAAAAATTGACCAGCCAAATAGCCTTTATGTGGGTTGGATAACTTATACCAGCTTTTGATTTGCTTAAAGGTATGCATGGCAAACTCCTTATTGTTTATTGCTTATTAAAATAATACTTTTTTATAAATATCATTGTCAAACAATAATAACAAAATTGGTAAACTTATTTAATAAATGAATATAATTTTACAAATAAGTCTTAAATTTATTAAAATTTCAACATTTATGTTGTTTTGTTGTGTGAGATATGTTATACTATCACAGATAGTATAGTGAAAGTATGCCCTATTTATCAACAAAATATAAACAAAAAAATAACACACAGCTTACATTTAGTAATTACTCATAAAAACAAAAAAGGAATTTATGAAAAGATTTTTATCATATTTAATGGTGTTTATATCTCTGTTTGCCATAAGCACCACAATGACAATAAAAAGCAAGTCAGACCTGCTTCAAAACAAACCAACCACAAATGCAGGGGCAAGTGCTCCGACTACTCTTTTAAGTGGAGTGATGGAGTCTATTGAAAGCAATCCAAAGTTAAATATCAAGGGCGAAATTTCTGCAGCTGTTGAAGAAACGGACTTTGGTGTAGGTTTAGATGTTAACTTGGATTTAACAAACTTAACAAACCCAACGGTTGAAGGTTCAGTTGTTCTTGAAATAAACGACAAGGCATATAACATCTTGTTTGCATATGTTGAAAATGTTATCTATGTTTCAAATGGAAACATCAACTTGCAACTTAATGTTTCAGAAATAACGAGTTTAACAGGTGTGTTTGCAGCTGTTATTGGAGAAGATGTTTCTCTTCCAGAAATCAGCATGCCAGAGATTAATGTTGACTCATTGATGGCCGCTTTAACAAATCCAATAAAAACAGTGGTTGATGGCAAAAACTTTTATCAGGTGTCTTTGCCAAACATTTCAAAACTAACCATTGTGTGTGATGACAATTTTAATATATCTTCAATTTCAATTGACGAAGTTTATCTCATCGAAGGGGCAACTGTTGATTGCGACTTGTTTGTTGGTCAAGATTCAAACATTGCAATTTCAGCACCAAGCGAAAATCACTTCATGAATGTTTCAGAAGTGTTAAAAGGTTTGACAACCTTAAATCAAAAAGAATATCTCAAATATGATGCATGGGCTAACCTCTATGGAGGCAAAGGCTACATTGAAGGCATCTCAACAGATGGAGTTCTAAGCTTCCCACAAAACAGATACAGCATTGCTGCAAAACTTTATGGCGAACTTGGATTGGACCTTTCTGTTGAATATAATGGTGAAGAAATTTTTGCCAAGATTAATCAACTTGGTGTTAAAGCATCTTTGCAAGATATCAATGATTTAATTGATTTATTTAGCGAAGAAGATCAGTCAAATATTCAAACTTCACAAGAAGTGACAGAGCTAACAACTCAATTAACCCAATGGTTGTCTAACAACTACGACAGTTTGTTGTCTGGGGCAGTTGTGACTAGCAATCAAATTCTACTTTCTGCTGACATGACTGGCATATTGGGTCAAACAGGAAGAGTAGATTTCACTCTTAAATTAAAAGACAATCAAATAACAAGCATAAGCTTTTCAAAACTAACCATTGGAGACATCAAAGTTTATGCAACAATTCACCTTAGAGAATTAACAGAATATAATTTCACTGTTGATAAAACTCAATATTATCCACTAGAAAATGTTTTTGCAGTTTTGGATTGGGTAAAAGATGTTCAAACAATCAATGTTTCAACTTCTTTAGAACTCACTCAACAACAAAACACATTGCCTTTGGATTTGGCTATCAGCTACAACACTCAAAACAATGATGCAGCTGTTCAAACAAACATGTTTGATTTGCCAATCAATATATATTTAGTGGGTGGCGGAGCATACATTAATGTTCAAGATTCTTATTTGCTTGCCAATCAAAACTTAATTATGCTTGCACTCAATCAACTAATGCCTTCAAGTGAAGCAACTCAACAAGTAATCAACAAAATGCTAGACATTGCAAAAGAATTGTCTATTCAAGAAATTTTGACAATACTCAATGTTTCAACCAATAGTGAATACCTTTTTGTTAAGGCTGACTTGTCTGTGTTCACAGGAAAAACATTTATTGTTGATCTTCAAGTTTCATTCAATAACGGTTTTGAAATTATTGTAAACAATTTAACATTTGATGACATTTCTGTTAACGGAACAATCAATATTTCAAAAGATAATTCTCAAATTGTTATAGCAAACCCAGAACAATATTTAGATGTTGAAGGTTTTGTAGATTATGTTCAATCATTCATTTCAGCACCAGAACTTCAAATCAGTGGAATAGTTGATTTGTCTCATGGAGAACATAGCGAACAATTTGATGGAACAATAAACATCAATTTTGAAGATTTTGCTGCTAGGGTTTCTGGTGAACTTTCTGGTGAAATTCAAGCAAATATTGATATTGTTTACAAAGAAGATGCTATATATCTTCAATACAACAACCAAAAATTTGCTGTTAGCAAAAACCAACTTGGGTTGCTATTAGAAAGATTCAATATCAATATTCAACCAATCTTTGATTATATCGACACGATTTTGGAAGCAAAAGCAAATCTAGACATTAAACAAATAGTTGGTGGTTTGGCTAATGGTTCAGTTGAAATTGATCAATCATTAACTTTTGAAGATATCAAGGTTGAAGATATTGTGGAAATTATCAAATCTATCGCAATTTCTTCAACAAATATTCAAGCACAACTTGGCGATAATGTTATTGATGTTGTTCTTAGTGAAAACCTTGGAATCAACATAACAATCGCTGCTGACCAATTTGAAATTGCTGCTGATTTAGAAATTTCAAAACAAGCAGGAAACTACACCGTTGATCAAAACTATATCGACTTAGATTTGGCAATGGATACAGTGCACGGAATGCTTAACATTGTCGAAGATAACCATTTTGAAGGAACAATTAATTTCAGTTGGGGAACATCTGAAGATCAAACTGTTTCAGCTGATTACAACTTAAACATTGTAAATAACAAAATATATGCAAAAATCCAAGCTACTTATCTTGGAGAAACCGTCACCATTGATTATATTGATGGAGAAGTGTATATAGCAATCAAAGAAGTTTATGTCAAAGCAACTCTTCTTCAACTTGAAAACCTTGCAAAACAATATTTGCCACAAGAAATTCAAGATCAAATTTTGGATATGATTAACCAATCTAAAGAGTTCAATACTGAAAAGCTCTTGGCAATGATTTATCAAATCACAACAACAGATATTATTGATTCTCTTTCAAAAGAAGATAATGTTTTATATATTGAATTGTTTGATGCAACAATCAGTTTTGAAACAACAAATAGAAAACTTTCAAAAGTTTGTGGATCTTATGGATCATATGTTGTTTCAGCAACAATCTCTTCAAACAAGCAAGCTGCAGCTATTGCTGTTGACCAATCAAAATATGTGGATATTGACACAGTTCATGAAATGGTTGTCAACACAATAGATTATGTTTCAGCTGGCGAATTCAATTTCACTGTTGTTTTGAAGGCTGCAGGCTATACTGTTTCTGGATACATTAACATGTCAGACTCAGTTTCTGCAAACTTGTCAACAACCATCTATGGCAAAAAACTCAACCTTATTGTTTCTGACAATGTGATATATATCAACTTTGATGGACTAGTTGCTTATGTAAACTTCAAGGATATTCCATCTTTGGTTGAAGAAGTAAAAACTCAGTTCAATATTGAAATTCCAGAAGAAATTTTGGAAATTATTTCAACGGTTTTTGCTGCAGATTCACAAGCTAACATTTCTAACATTGCTGGTTCTTTGATTGGTGATGAAAAGCCAACCATAAAAGAACTATTAAACAGCATTGATGTAGCATTAACTAAAGATCTTTTGGTTGTCACTTATGGTGATGTCAAAGCAACAGTTGCATTTGGCAAAAACAAAATTTCTGGTGTTAAAGTTGAATATATGCTTTCTGAAGCAGAGAAGATTGTTGCAACCCTTATTGTTTCAGAGTATCATGCAGTCGCAGTTCCTCTTGGTGGAATAAATATTGCAGATCTAAAAGATTTGATTGAATATGTTATTCCATTTGTTAAAACTCAAAACTATGCCGGAACATTTGATTTTGAAGGATACGGTCTTAATTTTGACGGTTCATATAAATTGGTTGTCAAAGAAGGAATCTTGTCTGCTCAAATAGAAACATGCTTCTATGGTCTAGACACAACCATAACACTAATAGACAAAACAATTTATGTTTCAGTCGGTGGTCTAAAAATTTATGGAAGCATTAATGAAATCAACAACATAATTCATTGGATCAATGATGCATTTAATCAAGAAATCAAAGCTGTAGATTTGAGTTTAGTTGATGGCAGCAAAAAACAAAGCCCAGAAGAAGCACTTGCAGAATTTGATTTCTCAAAACTCATTCTTTCAATTGTAGGCAATATTATCTCTGCTTCTTATGATGATATTTCAGTTAATCTAACTGTTGATTCAACAATAAATGCTCAACTTAAATATGACGAACTTGTTGCCGACCTAACAGTTTCTGTTGCAAACAATTCTGTTTCGGTTAACAGTAAAGAATATTTGCATTATTCAGCACTTACAAACCTAGTTGATTCTGTTTTGGAAGTTTATAACAACAAAAAACTTCAAGCAATAGCAACAGCACATGTTTATGAAGGCTCAACCATGCATTACACAGCTATTTGTCAAGTTCAAATAGACATGGTTGATAAAAGGATTTATATTTCTGTTGCTGTCACAGACGAATTAACAAAAGAAGTTATTTCTGTGATGCTTGCATTTGATGGCTCTTATTGGTATGTTGATTACGATGGCTTAAAACTTAAAATAAACAAAAAAGATTTGGCAGAAATCTTGGCAATGGTTCTTGATTTTGTTGGAATTGATGCAAGTTTGTTGCCATTCTTGAGTGATGTCACATCTGGATTAGATATCAACATGGACAACCTTGCAGCACTAACTCCAGAACTTGATTTTGAAAATCCACTAGGCATGCTAAAAATCATTAAACAAATTTCTTTAACAAACAATTCACTAGAGCTAACAATCGACAATGTGATTATGAATAATCCACATTCAGACACAATGACGGCAACCTTAACAACAAACAACGGCAGTCTTTCATCGGTTGCTTTGACCAATATTTTCACTGGTCAAACAAGAAATGAATATCTAAATATGTCTTTGGTTGTTGGAACATTTGAAGGGGTTAGTGAACCAAACGAAGGAAAATATTTTGACATTTCTGGTTCAAACGAACTTATCAAAGCGGTTATAAACACTGCCGAACTTAACTATTTTGAAATAACTGGCAATATCAAGTTGGAAATGTATATTGTTTCAATTATTGACATTGATTGGACAATTCCTATCAATATCAAGGTTAGACTTGATGAAAACAGAAAACCAGAAATTATGATAACCCTTGGAAAAATCCCTGCAGTTCTTGGAGTTAATAATGATGTTCCATATAAATATGGTGACACAGAAAGTAGTGAAAACAGAATGTGGTATATCTATTATAAAGATAGCTACACATACATGCTTCGTGAAGACCGTGTTGATTATTACAGACCTCCATTTTCAGTAGGGACAAGAACTTATCAAAAAACATTAAAATCACATATTGATTCTGTGATGGATGATTTCTTCTGGTATTTGCAATGGGGTGTTGGATTCACAGATAAAATCATGAACGAAATTGAAAAAGCACTTGCATTAAGTGACAATCACAACCCAAGTCTTGACAAAGTTATTAATGATTTTGTTAATAAAGACGGAATAAACTATTCGATTGATATCAACCTTCAAGAAATCAGCAATAACCCACAAGTTAAAAACATGGTTGTTGGAATCGGAGTTGTAAACAATGAATCAACTGGTTATAAAAACTATGTTGGCAATGCAAGTTTATATCTTCATATGCCAATTTCTGAAGGGGCTTTTGAAATTGACCTTAGCAGTTATGACCTAATGCTAATAAATATCGGGCAATCATTTGACTTTAGTGCATTTGAAACCTTTGTTGGAAATTATTCTGGAGCTGAAGGTCTTGAATATGATAGAACTTGGGATGACGGCAAGTCTCAACCAAATTGGACAAAATCTGCCGAAAGACAATATACCCTATACTTTGAAGAAAATGGTGGTGGGGCAGTTTCCGACATTGTTGCAACAGCAGGTTCTCCAATTTCATTGCCAACACCAGCAGACAAAGTGGAACTAGTTGGCAGCAACAAAGATGTTTACAAATTTGCTGGCTGGTATACAAGCGACACCTTGCTTGATGCATATCTATTTACAGACAATGTGATGCCTAGAAGAGATACAACTCTTTATGCAAAATGGGAAATTAAAGAGCAATATAGACAACTCAACTTCTATGTTGATGGTCAATATATCGGCAATCAAAATGCAGTTATTGGAACAGCCATCAAAGATTGGGGAATTGCTCAAACTAAAGAAGTTGTCAATGGTAATCAAAAGGAATATCAAAAATTTGTTGGTTGGACAGATTCAAATGGCAACATTATTGAAAAAATAACAGCAAACAGCCAATCTGTTTATGCAAAATATGAAACTTATTTAACCTTGACAAAATATAATTTGAGCTTCAATACTTCGGTTGCTGATCCAATCGAAACTGTTCAAGTTTATAACACCGATAGCATTGCATATTATTTAGTTAACTATTCTCAAGAATTAATTATCAACAGTGATGGTATAACCAGACATTATCAATTCCAAGGCTGGTTTGATGATTCTTCATTCACAACACCAGCAAGTTTGACAATGCCAGCCAATGACCATACTGTCTATGCAAAATGGGTTTGTGTGAAAGAGTTAAAACAATATAAATTGACAATTTATGATGGCAGCACAACTTATACAGATTTATATCAAGAAGAATCAGATATTGTTTTACCATCAACATTCAAAAACGATAGCAACACTCGTTGGTATACCAACAGTTCATTCACAACAGCATATGCATTTGACGGAAAAATGCCTGCTTATGACTTAACTTTGTATGTTAGAAATTTATACACCTTAACATATAGCTATTATGCAAAAGAAAATAACAACTTTGTGTTAAAAGAAAACCAAACAAAAACATATTATCAAGGTGAATCAATCAATTGTTTGCCATCGCAAACAAATTCCACACTTGAATATGGTTCAGGAAATAGCTATTATAGAGTAATTTACACATTTAACGGATACTTCAGTGGATCAACTCAATATTCAAATGGTTCAGTTATGCCAAACACTGATGTTTCAGTTGTAAGTCAAGTTTCAACCCAAAAACAATACAAAGTGACATTTGATACAAGGCTCTACACTCCAAGCAGTTTCGTAGCAGGTGGTCATTGGAAGAATGGTGCAAGCTTCACTCCTGCGGCAATTTATGTGAACGAAGGAGAAAAGATAAACTTGAATTCTAGTTCTTATCAACCAACAGCCAAGGGATATTTAACAGCTGTTGAAAACTTCTTTGGAGACACTGCTGTCACATTCAAAGTGACAAGCTGGGGAACATCTGCTTGGTCAAACGGAACAAAAGGTGGTTCGGGTAAAAACGAATTCACGGTTAACAGCAGCATGACATTGTATGCATGTTGGGAAAAACAATAATTCAAATAAAAAGAGACTATCAATTAGTCTCTTTTTTCATGCAATAAATTTCGTGCTGTTTGGTTTGTTAAAAAAGTTTTATATAATTGTTTTATAATTGGGTTGTCTTTTGCTTGTTTAATCTTCGCTTTTTCTTTGCTGTTGTGAAGAATTTTTCTCCTGGTTGGCAAACCTTCTTTGTTAAGAGGTTGTCCAGCTCCTCCAATGCAACCGCCAGAGCAAGACATAACTTCAACCAGGTGATATTTGCAATTATTTTTTAAGATGGATTCAATCAATTCTTTTGTATTAATCAATCCTTCAATTTGAGCAATATATATTGTTTTTCCGTTTAGTAAAACTTTCTTTTCAACAATTGTAGATTCTGTTTGTTCAATAATTTCAAAATTTGGGTTTATATTCCCCAAAATTGCCTCGCTGACTCCTCCAGATGCACCAAATGCAGCCGCAGAACCACTATAATGTTCAAACAACTCATCAAAAGGAGTATCTTCAAGGTTCGAAAAATCAATATTATTGTCCTTTATGATTCTGGCAAGTTCAATAGTTGTGATGCAAGAATCCACATCAAAACCTTTCGAACTATTTATTCCAAACCTTAATCTTTCAATTTTTTTAGAAACACAAGGAACAATGCTCACAACAAACAAATCTGTGTTGTCAAACCCTTTGATTTTTGCATAGTATGTGTTAATTATTGATCCCATCATTTGTTGTGGACTTTTGCATGTTGACAAGTTAGGTTTTATTGCTGGATAAATTTTATAAATATAGTTCACCCAAGCAGGGCAGCAACTTGTTAGAAGTGGCAAATTTCTTCCAGAAGACAATCTTTCTTCAAATTCTTTGCTTTCTTCCATAATTGTCAAGTCTGCACCGAAATTCATTGAAAAAACAGAATAGCAACCAAGCTTTTTAAGTGCAGAAACAATTTTGTGTTGGCAATCTCCTTCAACAGAAAAACATTCACCAATGCCGCTTCTAACACTGGGTGCAACATAGGCAACAACTTTAATTTTTGGGTTTTTCAGTGCTGAAATAAATTTATTGCAATCAGAAGAAACCTCTTCAATGTTTGGTTCAATCAACTGCTTGCATCTTTCGCAATATTTTTTTTCGGTTGAAATTGGTGTTGCAACATAAGGTTTTTTATCTTCAAAAACCCAGCCCTTTTCTTCAAGGACATGTTCGCAACTTAAACAATAATTTTCTCTTTGTAAAATTTCCATATGCACATTTTACTAAAATATCGCTATTAATACAAATAAAATAAT
>JAZNPU010000117.1:0-4276 GCA_045589795.1 Clostridia bacterium | reverse complement strand
CCTTCCCAAATAATGTTTTACAATTGATTTGATCAGCGGATAATTTCCTTGAATAAGTTTCTCTTTTGCAAGTTCATCGCCCTGCTTTGCAAGACACACAAGGTCTCGCATTTGTTCGGCCGATAGCAAAACGAAACTATCCATGTGGCCAAACTCCTTAACCTAGAATTGATTTTGTCATTGAAACAGTCAATCCACCTTCTTTGTTGTTATATACCTCTACAGAGGTCATAAATGTATCCATCAAAGTAAATCCCATACCAGACCTTTCTTGTTCTTTCTTGGTGGTAAAAAATGGCTCACGAGCTTTGGGAATATCATCTATGCCCGTGCCAAAGTCTTTTATTGTGATATATGCCAGATTTTCTTTGTATGAACACTCAATATCAATTATTCCACCTTGATTTGAATACCCATGTACAATACAATTTGTTATTGCCTCGCTAACAGCTGTTTTTATGTCGTTAACTTCGGCGACCGTTGGATTAAGTGGCAAAAAGAAACTTGCAACAGCTGAACGAATAAATTTTTCATTTTCAAGTTTCGCTTGAACTTGCATACTAAATTTGTTTTCCATATATTCTCCTTAAATAAGTGGCATCAGACAGTATATGCCAGACATTTTTAATATTTTATCCACATGCACGGGTGGATTTGTTATGCATAGCATAATTTTTCGCTTTGCAAACTTTTTATATCTCCCCAGCAAAACACCTATGCCTGTGCTATCCATAAATGTTAAGTGACTTAAATCTAAAATAAGTTTTGCATTGTCCACAAAAGTCATTTCAGACAGCAATGTGTCTAGGCTAATTCTGACATATTCTGCAGTGTATTCATCAAATTCGCCATAAAGTTTTGCAGTTAATTCGTTGTTGTGAGTTAAATATTTAATTTCCATATCTCCCCTCTCATAAAACAAATTTTAGCAAACAAAGCTCAAAACCCAGCATAAAAAAAATGAAGAAATCAATCGAAATCTTCATTTTTTTATATATTTTTATTGTTTGATTAAATCTTGTTAATCCATTTTGAATTTTTGGCAATTTCTTTGCACAAATCCTCATATTGTGGCAATTCATCTTTTGTGTTTGAAATAACAAATATAAATGGTTTTCTTGTAAATGCTTGTTTGAAAATATCTTTCACATAATCAACAGATATTTTTTGTTTTTTCTTGTTGAAAATTTTATTTTCTCTATCTGTATAATAAATGTTTTCAGCAAATTCACAATCTGCAAGTCTTTCACCTAATTGAATAATGTTTTTGCCAGGAGAAACTTTTTCATATATGCGAAGTGTTGTTTTTGTCTTTTTTACTGAATCATCATTAATTTCATATTTTTCTAGAGCTTGATAGAACTTCGGCAAAACTTCCAAAACGGTTTTTACAACCTTTTCATCACAATCAACTCTGGTTTCAACATTTAACACTTGATGTGTTTTGTCAAGTGATGTGACTGCATGAATGGCTACTCCTTGAGAATAAGACAAACCATATTTATCTCTAAAATATTCACGAGCAGCTGTTTCAATTATGCTGTTGATTATTGATGTTGCATAAGTTCTATATCTGTCCACATCTTTCAAGTGAAGTCTGTGGACAACTCTAACTGCACTTTTGCCTTCATCTGGCGAAGGACTAACTACCATTTTTGGAGTGTAGTCTGTATAGCTTATTTCTTCGTATGGTTTCAAAAACTTTCTATTTGATGAAACTGGAAAAGAAGATAAAACATATTTTTTAATTAATCTTTTAACCTTGCAATAAGACACATTGCCATAAACAGTAATTTGACAGTTGCTTAATGTGAAGCAATCTTTGATATATTCTTCAAGATCTGTTTTTGTGATATTTTCGACTGTCTCTACAGTTCCAAAAGAATGCACCCTGATGTTTTTTTGCTTGTAGATAGTTTCGCTAATTGTGTCGCTAGTTTCGTGAGCTAGGTTCTGACGGAATCGCAAAATTTCTTGTTTAATAACCTTCTTCTCATTTTCGAACTCCTCATCAGAAATATTGAAGTCTGTTAGGTTATTTATAAAATGAGCAAAGGTTTCTTCAAACTCTTCATCAGCAATATAAGCATAAAAGCTCATTCCAGACCTTGAAGTGGCAAAGTTGGCATAAAAAAGTTTCATTCTAAACTCATTTTTTTGAGGTTTGGTGTATTTGTTGTTTGAAAAACCCACCGAATGTTCAACAAAATGAGCAAGACCCAACTTATCGTCTGGGTCATTTTTTAGCCCACTATGGAAGCGAATGTCGAAATATACAGCTTCTCTGCTTTTTGTTCTTTTGTAAACCAGTTTTAGGCCGTTGTCGTAAACTTTAATTTTTCTATCTTTCATATTTTTCCTATGGTATTAAAATTTCAATGGTTCCGTTAGAGCTAGAGCCAGCAATGCTTCTTGTGTATGAAATATAAATTTTGTCTCCTGATGAAACAGACAATAACAAATCATCAAGAACATAAGTGTGATCAATTTGAATGTTTGTCAAATCTGCTCGTGAAGAATCTGCATAGTCTATGCTGATTGAATTAAGAATGTCATCAACTTTTAACCCTTTAACGGCAGCATAGCACAATGTATTAAGTGATGAAACTTTAACGGTTTCTTTGGTTGAAATCAAGGCAGTTTTGTCGTTGTAAATAATTTTACTATCTATGATTTCTGTGTTGATTCCAATAGAGTTATTATAAAATGTTGGTGTAGTTTTTGTTGTTCCATTGCATTCTGCAACTATTTTATTATATATATTAACAACTGTAGAAAGTGGAATTGCATAGGTGACACCATCGACATCAGTTGTTGATGATGTGCTCATATATTCTCTTTTTGAGTTCATAACTCCAATTAAGTTGCCGTTATTGTCAAACAATCCACCACCACTGTTTCCGCCATTGATTAAGCATGTGGTTCTCATAATTCTCATATTAATGCTAGAACCAGAATATTCTACATCTTCTAAAACAACATTTTCAGAAACCAATGAAACAACACCTTCTGAAACAGCAATTCCTTCTCCCATTGCATTACCAACTGCATAACAAGCAGTTCCAACTGCAACATCTTCAACACAATTTGCAATGTTGAGGTCATATGAAACAGGTCTGATTAATCCATCTGCAAATCTGTCTTTTAGTTTGGTGTTTGGACCAATTTTTAGAACAGCCAAATCATGTTCTTTACTTCCACCAATATAGCTAGCTTCCAAACCTTTTTCTTGAACAATTGCATTTCTTTGAGTATCTGACAAGTTTGTCATGTAGTTGTCTTCATATAGCAAAATATAATATTTTGTTGTGTCGTTTGTTGTGTATGTGACATGGAAATTAGTGACAACATAAGCTGTGCCGTCTGCCTCAATTGTAAAAAATGATCCTGACCCAGCTGTTGGCTTATGTCCTGGTGTAAAACAGAAAATTCCAACACTGCTCATGATTGATTCTTGTGTTGCATAAAGTCTGCCGTTATCTGTGTCTGCATTTATAAGCATTTGAATAAATTGCAAATATGTTGTTCCTGAAACATATTCATCACTTTCTTTATAGTCTTCATACATTGCAGCATAGTCGATTGATTCACCATCTTTTCCATCGCTACCTTGCAAACCTGCAAGCCATTCTTGTTCTGTTCCAACATAGCCATTAAGCACGGCTAGTTCATAGGCAGACATCCCCTTAACTCCACCAGCAAAAATGAATACTCCAATTGCAAAAACACAAACTAGAATTAATGTAAGAATAAAAGAATTTTTATTTTTCATTATAATACTCCAAAATAACAATATATTGTTATTATACTCCACAAAGCCAAATTTTAGCAAATGATAAATCAAAATATTTTTGTTTTGTTAATTCAACAATTGTGAGCATCTTTTCTCTCCTTGTTTTATTTTATATTAGGTATTGACTTTTACTATTTTTATTTGTTATACTATCTATAAGAACAAAGTCTGTGCCGTTGAAACATTACGGAAACCGAGTGGCAACATTCAAATTTTATAAATCTTTGTTCTTTTTTTATGCCATTTTTTTAATTAAATCAATTTTTGATTGATCTTCTTTATGTATTCTGAAATTGCTATATTCTGATTTTTTCTTATAGTCAAAATCTTTTTGCTTTTCTATTTTATTTGTGTTTTGGTATTGATTTTTACTTTTTTATTTGTTATACTAAATGCAAGAACAGTGAGTGCCGTTGAAATATTACGGAAATCGGGAGGTGACTCCCAAACTTAAATTTACCATTGTTCTTTATCAGTGGATAG
>JAZNPU010000116.1:0-2273 GCA_045589795.1 Clostridia bacterium | reverse complement strand
TTGTTGATTCGTTCTTTCATTTCAAGCAATCTATACTCACCAGAAATTGCCTTATGATAGCTTTCCAAATCTGGTGTTGCAGATCCCAAAACCAAACTGCAACCACAAATTTTAGCCCTTTCTTCAGCAACTTCAATTGTGTGATATCTTGGGTGACTATCACTAGTATAGCTTCCGTCATGTTCTTCGTCAATAACAATCAAACCTAAATTTTCTAGTGGTGAAAAAATTGCACTTCTTGCACCAACAACAATTTTTGCTTTGCCAAGCAAAACTCGTTTCCATTCATCAAATCTTTCACCAGCCGACAAACCACTATGCATAAGTGCAACTTGATCGCCAAATCTAGCTCTAAAATTAGATAAAACTTGTGGTGTTAGGGAAATTTCAGGAACCAGCATTATGCCCGTTTTACCACTTTTTATTGTGTTTTGCATCAAGGCCATATAGACCTCGGTTTTTCCACTTCCTGTCACACCATGAAGCAAATAATTTCCAGGTGCTGACTCAATCGTTTGAACCACCTTTTGTTGAGTTGCTGTTAGCTGAACGACTTTCTTTTCTCCATCAACCGTTGCCAAAGGTTTTCTTAAACATGGCACTCCAACAAGTTTTGCAATACCATCGTCAACTAGCTTTTTCAAAGCACCATTGCCAAATTTATTGTTTATGTTGGCAGTTGTGTCATTTCCAACTTGCAACAAATAAGCAATAACACCTTGCAATTTTGTTGCATTTTTTCTTAATGTTGCCAAATACTCTTTTGCTTTTTGATCATCAATTAAGTATGCGGTGTTAATTACCAAATCTTTAACTTTGCCAGTTCTCATTTCACTTGGTAAAAATAATCTAATACTATCACACATTCCAATGTTATATTTATTTTTCAAAAACTTAGCAAGCTGAAATTGATCAGGCTTAATCACTGCAAAATCTTCAAGAGGCCTAATGATTGCCTTAACTTTTGATTTGTCATAATTGATATCATCAACAACATCAATCAAATAACCATCTTTAATTTGATTGCCAAAAGGAACCAAAACACGACTTCCAACAGGAATGTTTTGGTTAAGAGCATAATCAAAAACTTTATCTACTAAACTGCTAGCAATGTCAACAATAACTCTACCGTATTTTTGCATTATGTTCTCCAATAAAAAAAGTTAGCATATATATTATATACTAACTTATAAATTATGTCTAACAAAATTTATGCTTCATTTCGCTTAATTGTGTACATATTCTTATGAAATTCTCTGCTTGCAAGCTCAATAGGTTTGATTTTTTGATTGTCTCTGAAAAAGTCAGGTCGTTCAATAATTAACTCCTTTGCTCTTTTTGACACAACAGTCACCAATGCATATCTGTTGCCTGCTTTTTGAATGATTTCTTCGATAGGTGGTTCAATCCAAGCCATGATAAATCTCCTTATTACACATCAATTATAACCCAAACTAGAAATTCTGGCAAGTGTTTTTTATGTTTAATTATTAATTTGATATTGCTGTAAAATTTTAACAAAATCTTCTTCAGATAAAATTTCAATTCCAAGTTCTTGAGCTTTTGTAAGCTTGCTGCCAGCATCTGTTCCTGCAATCACAAAATTTGTGCTTTTTGAAACACTACTTGTGCAAATTCCACCAAGCGATTCAATTAACTTAGATGCATCTGTTCTACTAAATCTATTTAATCCACCAGTTAAAACAATTTTCTTTCCAGAGAACACACTGTCAATAACTGTTTTTTCTTCAACAACTGCATTAACCCCAACGGTGCTAAGTTCACTAATTTGAGCCATATTGAACTCATCAGCAAAATATTCCACAATATCAGTTGCAGTTATTTCAGCAATATCAGGAATTTGATCCAAGTCAACAACAGTTGCTTTGCTTAGTGATTCCAAACTTCCAAATTGACTTGCCAAAACTTTTGCCATTTTTTGACCAACACCTTCAATTCCAAGAGCAAATATCAATGCAGCAAGTTCAGGACTTTTGCTATTGTTTAAGCTGGTTAAAATATTGTCTGCCTTTTTGTCTTTGAAACCTTCAAGAGCAAGTAGTTGTTCTTTTGTTAAGCGATATAAATCAGCAAAAGTTGAAACTTTATATGCATCATATAGCTGCTGGATTGTTTTGATACTCAATCCTTCAATATTCATTGCTTGACGGCTTGCAAAATGTGTCAATCGCCCAATTATTTGCTTAGAACAATTCCAGTGGTTTGGACAATACAAATTTGCAATCGTTTCTCTTAAAGCAGCACCGCACACT
>JAZNPU010000115.1:0-3504 GCA_045589795.1 Clostridia bacterium | reverse complement strand
GGTAGTTATAACAAAATAAATTTATTTATAATTAAGGAGAATATATATTATGGCAAAAACAATCGGTATTGATTTAGGTACGACAAACTCTTGTGTAGCCGTTATCGAAGGCGGCGAACCAGTAGTTATTGCTAACGCTGAAGGTGCAAGAACAACCCCATCAGTCGTTGGTTTCCAAAAAGACGGCCAAAGATTAGTTGGTCAAATTGCAAAACGTCAAGCTGTTGCAAACAGCGACAGAACAGTCGTTTCAATCAAACGTCATATGGGTAGCGATTATAAGGTTGCTATTGATGATAAAAAGTACAGCCCACAAGAAATTTCAGCTATGATTTTAGCCAAGCTTAAAAAAGATGCTGAAGCTTATTTAGGCGAAACGGTTAAGGACGCTGTTATCACTTGCCCTGCGTACTTTTCAGACAGCCAACGTCAGGCAACCAAAGACGCAGGTAAAATTGCAGGCTTAAATGTTGTTAGGGTTATCAACGAACCAACGGCTGCTGCACTTGCTTACGGTCTTGATAAGGAAACAACGTCACACAAGGTTATTATTTATGACCTTGGCGGTGGTACTTTCGACGTATCAATCATGGATATTGGCGACGGCGTTTTCGAAGTTTTAGCAACAAACGGCAACTGCGAGCTCGGCGGCGACGATTTTGATAAGAAGATTATTGATTATTTAGTTGCACAATTTAAGTCCAAAGAAGGCGTTGACCTTTCTAAAGACAATTTAGCAATGCAAAGACTCAAAGAAGCAGCAGAAAAAACAAAAATTGAACTTTCTGGTATGACTTCTTCAACAGTTAGCCTTCCATTTATCACAGCAGACAGTACAGGTCCAAAACACCTAGAAAAAACAATCACTCGTGCAAAATTTGAAAGCATGATCGAAGATCTAGTAAAACAAACAATCGACCTAACACAAAAAGCACTTTCAGATGCAAAACTTGGCAAAAACGATGTTGCAAAAATTATTATGGTTGGTGGATCAACTCGTGTTCCAATGGTTCTTGAAGAAGTTAAAAAATTCTTAGGTAAAGATCCATTCACTGGCATCAATCCAGACGAATGTGTTGCAATTGGTGCAGCAATCCAAGCTGGTGTTCTTGGTGGAGAAGTTAAAGATGTTCTTCTTTTGGATGTGACTCCACTTTCTCTTGGTATTGAAACAATGGGTGGAATTTTCACAAAGCTTATTGATAGAAACACAACAATCCCAGTTAAAAAATCTCAAATTTTCTCAACAGCAACCGACAATCAACCAGGTGTAGACATTCATGTTCTTCAAGGCGAAAGAGAAATGGCTGCCTACAACAAAACAATCGGCAGATTTGAACTTAAAGACATTCCTCCAGCACCTCGTGGTGTTCCTCAAATAGAAGTGACATTCGACATTGATGCAAACGGTATTGTCCATGTTTCAGCAAAAGACTTAGGCACAGGAAAATCTCAAGATATCACAATCACAGCAAGCAGCAATCTAAGTGATGAAGATATTGAAAAAGCTGTAAAAGATGCTGAAAAATATGCTGAAGAAGACAAAAAGAGAAAAGAAGTTGTAGACACAAAAAATAGTCTTGATCAAATGATTGCTGCAATTGAAAAAGTGCTTAAAGAAAATGGTGACAAGATCAGCGAAGAAGACAAGACAAAACTTACTACAGAAATGGAAAATGCAAAAGAAGTTTACAAAAACAGCGACGACATTGAAAAACTAAAACCAGCTCTTGAAAACCTAACAAAAGTTTCAAACGATATCTTTGCTAAACTTTATCAAGGTGCAAATCCAAATGGGGCACAGGGTCAAGGTGGCAATGGTTCAACTGATCCAAACAATTTTGGTGATTACACAACAAACTAATCAATTTATAAATTTATTCAATCAAAAAAGGAGACAAACTGCATAACAAATGTTATGCAGTTTAAGTTTATGGCAAGTAAAAATTATTACGACATTTTGGGTGTAGGCAAAAGTGCCACAGACGACGAAATAAAAAAAGCATATAGACAGCTTGCAAAAAAATATCACCCAGACCTAAACCAAGGTGACGAAAAGGCTGCTGAAAAGCTCAAAGAAGTCAATGAAGCATACGAAGTTTTGTCAGACAAAACCAAAAGATCAAACTATGACAATTATGGCGACCCAAACGGTATGGGTGCCGGCTTTGGTGGTGCTGGTGGAGGTGGTTTCAACTTCAACGGTTTTGGTGGTTTTGGAGATATTTTTGGCGATTTGTTTAGTGGTTTTGGTGGCGGCCGAAGATCAAATCCAAATGCACCAGCTCAAGGAGCAGACATTCAAGCAAGAGTAAATTTGTCTTTTGAAGAAGCTGCTTTTGGCTGCAAAAAATCTATTTCATTATCAAGAACAGAAGCTTGTGAACACTGCAAGGGTACAGGGGCTAAAAACGGTACTGAATATACAACTTGTGCTCGTTGTGGTGGAGCAGGAAGTGTGACAACCACTCAAAACACAATGTTTGGTCAAATGGTTAGCCAATCTGTTTGTCCAGAGTGTAGAGGATCAGGCAAAAAAATTAAAGAAAAATGTTCATCATGCAATGGTGTTGGATACAATCGCAAAAACAGAAATATCGAAATCAACATACCAGGTGGTGTAAACACGGACACTGTATTAACCCTCAGAGGTCAAGGTGAAGCTGGCAAAAATGGTGGCCCAGCAGGCGACCTTCAAGTGCTTATAAAGGTTGCTAACCATGCTGTTATTAAACGAGACGGCTACGACTGTTTGCAAGATGTTTATGTTTCATTCACAGATGCTCTTTTGGGAGCAAAAGTGGATATTGCTGGCATCAATGAAAAACTAACAATAACAATTCCTCCATTAACACAAACAGGAACAATCATAACCATAAAAGGCAAGGGAACAAAAATGTTGAACCGCTCTGGTTATGGCGATATGTTTGCAAAAATTATCATTGAAATGCCAAAGAGTTTATCAAAATCTCAAAAGGAACTTGTTGAAAAACTTAGTGACAGCATTGATTCAAATATGTATTCAAAGAAAAAACAATACAACTCAAAAATATAAAATCAAACAGCGACACACTCGCTGTTTTTTATTGATTTTTATTGCCGGTGTGATATAATATATAAAATAGGAGAAGATATGAAATTAAAAAGATACTACACAAGTCAAGACTTAGATTCAACTAGTCAAATCAGATTAACTGACGACGAGTTTCATCACATGGTCAATGTCATGAGAACAAGAGTGGGCGACAAAGTTGAATTATTTTGTGGCAATACAAAAAACTATGTTGCAGAGGTCGTGGAAATCAGCAAAAGATATGCAACCTTAAACATATTATCAAGCTCCGAAAACCTTTGTGAACCAACTGTTAAACTCGATGTTTATCAAGCACTTGCAAAAGGTGATAAACTCAGTTTGATTACTCAAAAAATAACTGAGCTTGGTGCAACTGAACTTTATGTTTTCGATAGCAAATTTTGTGATGTAAAACCAAACACTAGCAAACT
>JAZNPU010000114.1:0-2540 GCA_045589795.1 Clostridia bacterium | reverse complement strand
GAGTTTACTTTTTTTGATGAAATTTTAATCAGTTTTGCAGGTCCAATAAGTAACTTTTTTTTATGTGTTTTGATTGTTTTTTTGTGGTGGATTTTTCCTGAAATTTATAATTTTACAACTGATTTTGTTGTTGCAAATTTGAGTTTGGCAGTTTTTAATTTATTGCCAATTTATCCATTAGATGGTGGAAGAGTGCTCCTTGCAATTTTGTCTTTGAAAACAAAAAGAGACACTGCTTGCAATATCACAAAAAACATAACAATCACTTTTTCTTTGCTGTTGTTTTTTGTTTTTGTTGCAAGTTTATTTTTTTCTCCAAACTTCCAAATTGGAATAATGAGTGTTTTAATTTTTATTTCTGCAATCAGCGAAGACAGAAATGCTGTATATAAAAGAATTGTTAAAAGCGACATAAAAAGACGAAAACTTTTGCATGGATTAAAACGGCAATCATTAATGTTTTCTGTTGATGTAAAGTTATCAAAAATATTGAGTAAATTTGATAATTTTGCTTTTTATTCCGTTGAAATTGTTGATGACAACTTTTGTGTTATTGCTCGTTTTTCTGAAGTTCAACTGCAAGAATGGTCATTAACTGAGTTTTTGCAAAAACCAATAGGTGAGCTAATTAAGCAAATAAAAGGGAGCTGCTGACAATACTCCTTTTTTTATTAAAATAAAAAGTGTTGACTTTTTGCTTCTTTTGTGCTAATATTCTAATCGTGCCACATGCTACGGGTTAAAGTTGGAAAATTCCACACCTAGTAAATGCAGTGAGACTGGAGAGAGGAGGAAAATTTCATGTACGCAATCGTTCTTACTGGCGGAAAACAATACAAAGTTGAAGCAGGTAGATATTTTAAGGCTGAAAAAGTTAATGCAGAAGTTGGTTCTACAATCGAATTAGATTGCCTTTTGGTTTCTGACGACAAAGGAAATGTGACTGTTGGAAACCCAACCACTGGTGCAAAAGCTGTTTGTGAAGTTCTTGAACATGGCAAAGAAGACAAAGTTATTGCTTTTAGATACAAAGCAAAAAAGAATGAACGCAAAAGACAAGGCCACCGTCAACCATATAGCAAATTGAAAGTTATTTCAATTGGCTAAAGGCTGGTGAAGTTATGACTAAAATTACCATAACAAAACAAAATAACAAAATTGTTATAGTTGAGTGTGATGGTCACACAAACTATGGCGAAAGGGGCGAAGATATTGTGTGTGCAGCACTTTCAAGTGTTGTTCAAACTGCACTTTTAGGTTTGCTCGTTGTTGCAGGAGTTGCCGTAAATGTTGATCGCAACGATGACAGAGGATATCTAAAATTTTCGCTTCCACAAACCCTAACAGAAGCAGAGTCAGAAAAATGCGAAACAATTTTGCAAACAATGCTTTGTGGAGTGACTGACTTAAACACAGGGTTTTCAGATTTTATTGAATTGGAGGTTAAAAACTAATATGACTAATATGTTTATTAATATCCAACTTTTTGCTCACCACAAGGGTGGCGGTTCAACTAAAAACGGTCGTGATAGTAATGCTCAAAGATTGGGTGTTAAAAAATATGACGGTGAAAAAGTTCTTGGTGGAAACATCATTGTTCGTCAAAGAGGAACAAAAATCCATCCTGGCAAAAATGTTGGCATCGGTGATGATGATACACTATATGCAAAAGTTGCTGGAGTTGTAAAATTCGAAAGAGTTGGCAAAGACAGAAAACAAGTTAGTGTTATTGCTGAATAATATAAAAAATCAACCACACAATTTTGTGTGGTTTTTTTGTGCAAAAAAAACACATGTCGTTTGAACATGTGTTAATCATCATATCTGTTTTCTGTGTTCTTTTTGATCATTCTGTTTATTTTGAATTTATAAAAAATACCTAGTTCTTTTCGTGCTTTTTCTTCAGCAGTGTCGATTCTTCGTTGGTTTATTTGCAAGGTTCTTTCCCAATCTGGATCGCCACGATATTTTCGATCAAGTTTCAACATTTGTTTAAGTGCATACTTTTGAGCATCTTGCTCAACTGATTGGTTGTTATATGCAGCATTGCTCTCAGCACTTGGAATATATCCCATCCAATTTTTTCGCCATTTTTTTGCCCTGAATGCATACCAAGGAAGTTTTTTATTGATTGTTTCATATTGATAGGCATGTCTACCTTCGTGTAAAATAGTTTCCATGCCGTGGAATCTCATTTTGACATCAAGAATAAGGTCGTCATTTAGAACAATTCGTTTTTCATTGTTGCTAACCGTGAACATACCTAGGCATTTCCAATTATCGTCTGGGTGAATCACAACAGGAAGAGGTTCTCTTCGTTGTTTTTTTGCAAACTTCTTTTCGAGTGCTTGATAAATTTTGAGTCGTTTGTTTGTGTTATAACGAACCCATCTTTTTTTCTTGAATTTACTAAATATAAATAACATACCATAATTATGTCAAAAATTTATTAGATTTGCAACTCTTTTGAAGGGGTGGTTTGATTTTTATTTATTGGTGTGATATATTGATATTATGAAATATAATATTATAGATAATAA
>JAZNPU010000113.1:0-3001 GCA_045589795.1 Clostridia bacterium | reverse complement strand
ATCGAATGCAAACGGAGAATATTCAAATGCAGTGTATGGTTTTGCAATTCAAATTGCAAAGATTATTCAAGAAATCAAACCAACTCACATTGCAGTTGCTTTTGATGCTGGAAAACACACATTCAGAAACGATTTATATTCTGGATATAAGGCAACAAGAAAACCAATGCCAAGCGAACTCAGATCTCAAATTGAACCGCTCAAACATATGCTAAAGCTGATGAATATTCATTTTTGTGAGCAAGTTGGAGTTGAAGGGGACGACATTGTTGGAACCTTGGCAAAAAGATTTTCAGACACAGAAACAATCATTGTGACTGCCGATAGAGATACTTTGCAACTTATTGATAAAACAACAAAAGTATATTTTACAAAAAAAGGAACAAGTGAACTATACATTGTTGATGAAGCCGTTCTAAAACAAGACTATGGTGTTTTACCAGATCAAATTGTTGACCTTAAAGCATTGCAAGGTGACACCTCAGATAATATTCCTGGGGTTGCCGGAATTGGTCCAAAAAAAGCTCAACAACTCATTGAAAACTATGGTGGAATAAAAGGTGTTTATGAGCACATAGAGGACTTTTCAGGAAAGCTCAAAGAGTATTTAGAAATTGGAAAAGACAATGCCTTTATTAGCTATAATCTTGCTAAAATTAAAACTGATGTTGACCTTGATTGCACAATTGAAGATTGTCAATACTCTTATCCATTCAGTGCCGAAGTTCAAGAATTTTTCAAACAATATGAGTTCAAAAGTTTGCTAAAAAGAACAGAACTTTTTGAACAAAAAACTGAAAATACAGAAGTGCAAAAATTAACCATAAAATCAATAAATTCACAAGAAATTGCAGAAAAAGTGTTAAATTTTGCACAAAACAGTGGTAAATTTGCATTTTTTGAAAATAAAAATAATTGGCATTTTTCAGATGGAAACACTGAATATGTCTTAAGCACAGACTCGGAATTTTATGCTCAAAACAAAGAATATATTTTGCAATGGTTGCAAGTGTTGTTTGTTTGTCCAGCTAAAAAAATTGTGTTTGATAGCAAACATCTTAAACATTATTTTGCAAAATTAAACATTGATTTTGCAGGTGACATTTTTGATGTGTCAATAGCAAAACATCTTGTTGATGGAGTGAGTGTAAAGTCTGCTGGTGATGTATTTATTGCTGAAGAAGATTGGCAAACACCAGCAACCATTTTATATGGCTTACAACAAGAGTATCAACAGCAGCTTGAAGCCTTTGGAATGATAAAGCTTTATAATGAAGTTGAACTCCCTTTGGTTGATGTGTTGTTTGACATGGAAAGACTTGGTTTCAAAATTGATATTGATGTATTGGAAGAATTGTCTAAACAATATAAAAACGAACTGCATCAACTTGAAGAAGAAATTTTTGATCTTGTTGGTGAAAGATTTAATGTGAACAGTCCAAAACAATTAGGCGAAATTTTATTTGACAAACTTGGACTCAAGGGTGGAAGAAAAAAATCTACATCAGCTGAAAAACTTGAATCATTGAAAGACAGTCACCCTGTTATTGAAAAGATATTGAGATACAGAAAGGTGGCTAAACTTAACAGTACATACATTGAAGGGTTTAGGCCGCATCTTGATGAACACAATATGGTTCACACAGTCTTTAAGCAAACTCTAACAAACACAGGAAGACTTTCATCAACTGAACCAAATCTTCAAAACATACCTAACAGGGGTGAAGAGGGTAGAATTGTTAGATCAATGTTTGTCGCAAGACAAAAAGACCATGTTCTAATTGATGCAGATTATAGCCAAATTGAACTAAGATTGCTTGCTCATTTAAGCGATGATGATTATTTTGTTGAAGCATTTAGAAATGAAACAGATATTCACTCATTAACAGCTAGTCAGGTTTATGGGGTTCCAGTTGATGCTGTCACAAAAGATATGCGAAGAGTGGCAAAAGTTGTTAACTTTGGTATAATTTATGGTATTAGTGAATATGGGTTGTCTTCAGATTTACACATTTCAGCTTGGGATGCAAAAGATTTGATAGATAATTTTTATGCAAAACACCCAAAGGTTAAGAGCTTTATGGAAAATGCTGTAAAGCTTGCTAAAGAAACAGGTAGGGTTTCAACCATTTTGGGAAGATCTAGAAAGATGGTAGAAATTCATAGCACTAACTATATGGTTAGATCTATGGCTGAAAGAGCAAGTCAAAATATGCCGCTGCAGGGTTCTGCTGCTGACATTGTAAAGATTGCTATGGTTAAAGTTTATAACAAAATCAAAGAACAAAATTTGCAAGCAAAACTTATTTTGCAAGTGCATGACGAATTGATTATTGATTGTCCTAAAAATGAAGAAGAGCAAGTTAAAAAACTTGTGAAAGAATGTATGGAATCAGCATATAAACTTTCAGTTCCTTTAACTGTTGATGTTGCATCAAGTTATCGCTGGAGCGAGGGTCATTAAAAATAAAGAGATGAGTGTTTCATCTCTTTTTTATTATTTTTGCAAACATGTAAAAACTGCAAAAATGAGTCAAATAACATGAAAAAGTATATAAAATGTTGCAAAAATGGCAATATTTTTCTTATGAAGAAAATTTCATTGATTGTGTTTTTGCTGACTTGTTTTTTGCTCGTTAGTGGGTTAGTTTTGGTTTTTCATGTTGTGTTCCCTATGAAATATAAAAGTGAAATATTGTCTTATTCGAACGAATATGATTTGGCACCAAACATGGTTGCTGCAATCATTTGTGTAGAAAGCAGATTTGATCGCGAAGCTCAGTCTGGTAGTGGGGCTTGTGGATTGATGCAACTTATGCCGGCAACTTTTTCTTGGGCTTCTAGTCAAATAAATATGCATTTTGAAAACCCAGATATTTTTTCTGTTGATGAAAATATTTCAGCCGGTTGCTTTTATTTAAGATACTTATTTGATAAGTTCCAAAATGAGGTTTTTGTTCTTGCAGCTTATAATGCTGGTGAAGGGGTGGTTAGCAAATGG
>JAZNPU010000112.1:0-8470 GCA_045589795.1 Clostridia bacterium | reverse complement strand
CAATATCTAAACAACAATAAATGGTCTACTACAAATTATAGTGCCGTATGTATTTATTTCATCGAAAAAGTCTATATGTTAAGAGAAACAAACAGCTCGGTCTTAGAGATATGCACAGATTACAATCATTATAAATATATATGTGGAGGGCTAGGATACACTACTGGTAATATTATAGACAAAAGTTATATTGAGTATGATGGTGTAAAAAAAGAAAATAATACCGGATACGGGTATTCATTAGCATATAATTGCTCCGTTAAGTTCAAAGTTGTTTACGGAGATGTAGCAAGTTTAGTTCCTATAAATTTAACAATAAATAATAATTTTTGCGATTTTTATTATTATAATGTATCACACACTCTAATTAATAATATGTCAGAACTAAAGCCTATACACATCACAATTCCACAACAAAATATTTTTTCTATTACTTACCTATAAAAAAACAGCCGGTTGGCTGTTTTTATTTTTCTATATAAATTTTATCTCCCGGCATTGCCATTCCATACTCTTCTCTGGCTTCTTGTTCAATATAGCTTTCGGTGTTTCTGATTGCAATTCCTTCTTTGAGTTGAGTTTCTTGTTTTGTTAGGTTGGCAGACAAATTATTAAGTTCGTCTAGCCTTTTGTTGAGAACTCCAATTTTGATGGTTGAATAGCAAACAAAGCAAACAAGAAAAACTACAACCATTGTGACAATCACGGTTGCTGCCTTAACAATTCTTTTGAGTTTGCTTGGTGTCATTTGTTGTCCTACCTCAAAATTTTATTTCCAAAAGCAGTTTGTTTAATCTTTTCCCCTGCCTTGGTAAACATATTATATACCATTTTGTAAAATTTTGTAAAGAAAAAACCAATACAAATTTGTTCAATTACAATTCCTAAGATTGTTGCTGCTATGCAATAAAAATGCACGACCCCATCACAAAGAGACAAAGTTTTTCCACAAAAGAAAACTCCTAGCACAAAAAAGTATACAAATTGGATTGTGTTTACAATGAAGAAATTGTTTTTGCTTATGATCTTTGTTAGTTTGCAAATTTCATAAGCCAGACCAAAAAACAAACCTAAAACAAAAAACTTTAGGAAATAAACTCCTCCAAACAAGCTTTCAAACATGCGATTTACCTAAACATTTTTTTGAAAAAACCTGTTTTTGCTGTTGCAGAGGAATATTTAACTTCAAAAACCTTTCCAACAAGAATTAATATTTTTTCTTCTGGAGAAAGCTTTTCAACCCTAATGTTTTCTCCTGCAATTTGCATTGAACAATTTGAAAGTTTTAACAAAACACCTTTCTCTGTTGCTGAAACAACTTCTTGAACACCAGTGATTGTTGCTTTTGATTGATTGTCTATTGTGATTGTGTGATTTTGTGTTTTTTGCAAAGTTTCCATATAGTTCTCCTAAAAAAACTATATGCAAAAATATCATCTAAAATGACAAAAGGTTGTTTTGCAGAAAAGTTTTAAGCATTGTTTTGCGGTCAGTGCTATATTTATTGTTGATCATATAATAAATATTTCCGCTTTTGCCAATTAACACGACCATCTTTTTTGCTCTTGTGACGGCAGTGTATAACAAGTTTTTGTTGTATAGTTTTGGATTTCCTGCCAAAATTGGAATGATTACCACAGGAAACTCACTTCCTTGGCTTTTGTGAATGGTGATTGCATATGCCAAAGAAAGGTCTTCGATTTCCACCAAAGAATAGCCTGCTCTTCTGCCATCTTCAAAAGTGATATACATGGTTGAAGAAACCGTGTTTATTTCGTCAATATATCCAATGTCTCCATTGAAAACACCTTGACCAAACGAAGTGATTAACCCTTCGGTTTTAACCCATTCGAGCTCATAGTTGTTGCTGGTTTGCATAACTTTGTCGCCCACTCTAAAAATTCTTTTACCAACTTCAAGTTGAGGTTTGCCAACATCGGGATTTAGTTTGTTTTGAAGCCTTGTGTTTATGTTGTCCACCCCAGCAAGACCTGACTTCATTGGGGCGATAACTTGAATGTCTGTTGGTGAAATGTTTTTATATTTTGGAATTCTTGAAGCAACCATTTCCACAATTTCTTCAATGACAACAGCTGGTTCATATTTTGAAGAATAAAAGAAATCGTCACTTTTGATTGACAAATCTGGCATTTCGCTGTTGTTTATTTTGTGTGCATTTACAATAATTTGGCTGTTTTCACTTTGTCTGAAAATTTGATTTAGCATAACAAATGGCACAACATCACTTGACAAAATGTCCGCCAAAACATTTCCTGCTCCAACACTTGGAAGCTGATCTTTGTCTCCAACAAAGATTAGTTTTGTTCCTGCACTGATTGCTTTAACCAAACTGTGCATAACAAAAACATCAATCATTGAAACCTCATCAATAATGATTACATCAACATCAAGTGGATTGTGTTCGTTTCGGTTAAAAGCTAGTCTGCCCTTGGCATAACCCATTTCTAAAGCTCTGTGAATTGTGCTGGCTGATTCTCCTGTTTGTTCTTCTAGCCTTTTGCTAGCTCTGCCTGTTGGGGCAAGCAGCATAGTTTTTTTGTGAAGCGAATTGAAAATGTATAGCAATCCTTTTATGATTGTTGTTTTGCCTGTTCCTGGCCCACCAGTGATAACACTCATGCCATTATTGACAGAACACTCTATTGCTTTCTTTTGCTCAGAATGAAGAGTTATATTATTAACAGTTTGATATTCGCTTAAAAGTTGTTGAACATCTAAATCATATTTTGGAGCGCTTTCAATAAGCATCAACAATTTTGAAGCTATTTGCTTTTCCATTATATAATTCTTGGTTGTGCAAATGGCTTCTTCGCCGTTATAATCTATTTTTTTGATGAAACCTTCCAAAATTAAGATAACAACTTGACCCTCAACATCGCTGAGCATGTCTTCGCCAAAACCTAAAATTCCACAAGTTCCAGCAATAAGGTCTCTTAACAAAACAACTGTTGAGCCTTGATTTTCTGCAAGTTCACTCAACACATAAATTATTCCTGCTCTTATACGAAATTCGCTTGTTGCAGAAATTCCAAGTTTGCTTGCAATTTTGTCTGCTGTTTTGAATCCCACTCCGTCGATATCTTCAATGAGCTTATATGGGTTTGTTTGCAACACTTCAATGGTTCTGTGTTTGTATTGTTCATAGATTTTAACTGAAAGACCAATTGTGATATCATAACTTTGCAAGAAAATAACTGCTTCTTGCATTTTTTTGATATCTTTATATGCCGCACCAATTTCCATGGCTTTTCGTTTGCTGATTCCACGAACTTTTTCAAGTTCAAGCGGATTTGTATCTATTATTTCTAAAGTTTTTTCACCAAACATTTCAACAATGTTGCGACTAGTTGCCTCACCCACTCCAGAAATAAGACCCGAACCAAGATATCTTTGAATGGCAACAGCACTTGTTGGTTTTTTTATTTCCACTTTGGTGGCATCAAACTGCTCACCATATCTTGGATTGAGTTTATATTCTCCTTCTAACGAAAGGTCTTCGCCTACTCCAACAACAGGAAACTTGCCTGTGCAAATTAAGTTTTTGCCCAAGCTTTCAATCTCCACAACTGTGTAGCCAGTTTCGAGATTTTTGAATATGATATTCTTTATGGTTCCTGAAATTTTCATAGCTATATTTTAACCTATAAAGATATTTATGTCAAACTTACAACTTGTGAATAATTTTATACTCATCAGCAAAAGATATTAATATGAAAAAATTTATTATATTTGGATTATCCATTTTGTTTGCTGCAAGTTTTATGCTTGTTAACGAACCAATTTTTGTAAAAAAACACCTTGCAATGGCTACAGAAACTCCTCAAAAGAAACTTATGGCCATTGTTGTTGACGACTTCGGTGGTTTTGAGAGAGCCGGAGTTGACGACCTTTTAACCAGCTCGGTTCCTGTCACATGTGCAATTATTCCGTTTGCAGACAACACCCAAGCTGATTATGACCGAGCAACGGCTGCTGGCAAAGAGGTCATTTTGCATATGCCTATGCAAGCGCATGTGAAGCTTCCGGATAGTTGGTATGGCTCGGTGTTTATTAGAAACGACGATACACAAGCTGCTGCCGTTGAAAAACTAGATAAGTGTGTTAAATCTTTGCCAAATATTGCTGGGTTTAATATTCATATTGGCTCTGGGGTATCTCAAAATGTGGAACTTATGAAAGCTGTTTATGATTATGCTAACGACCATAACCTATATTTTTTAGACAGCAGAACTATTATATCTGACAAATGCGAAGAAGCTTGTCAAGCCTCAAACAGCATATATCTAGGAAGAGATGTGTTTTTGGAACCATCACACAACCGTAGCTATAAAGGTGTGACGAAACAACTTCAAGAGGGTTTTTCCATTGCTCAAGAAAAAGGTTATGCCATTGTTATTGGACATGTTGGTCCAGAAGGAGGCAACAACACAGCAAGAGCCATTATTGATTTTGCCAAATCAATAAAAGATTCTGATGTTGAAATTGTTGCATTAAATCGAGTTTATGAAAAAATAAAATCAGAACAATTCAAATAAGTTTTGATAAAAATTGAAAATGTTATAAATTTTGTCAAAAAATAGTTTACAATTATAAACTTTTGTTATACTATATGGTCAGTTTTATCAAACAAAATAATTGTGTGCATATAATATGCTAACAACGGATACAATATTGTGGACAATTAGATAAAACGAATGGGAGAATTCTATGGCAAAATATAAAAAATGTGACAGATGTGAACTAAATTATATTCCTGTTGAAGAAGACTATTGCAAAGTTTGTAAACAAGAAATGAGACTTGAAAAGGCAGACGAAACAGAAGATTTGGAAATTTGTCCAGTTTGCGGAGTTAACTATATGTCTAGCAATCAAACAACTTGCGACGATTGTTCAAAGAAAAAATCAGATGCTGATGAACTAAACGAAGAGGCTGATGACGAACCAATTGTTCAAGATTGGACCGAAGATTCAATGGCAGCCGACAGCGACATTGAAATTATCTCTTTAAGTGAACTTGAAGACGAAGAAGATGACACTGACGACAGTTTTGATGATGACGAAGATGGCGAATTTGGAAAAATGGGTGATCAATCTCCTGTTGACGACTTCGACTATGTTAATCCTGACGACTTCGATGATGATTATGAAGAAGACGATGACGACGATGACGATGACGAAGACGACGACGATGACGACGATGAAGATGAGGAAGACGACGACTAAAAATATTTTTCAAACAAAAAGTGAACCGTTTTGGTTCACTTTTTTTATTTCATAAACTTTTTAATCAGTTTGTTTTTTAGTTTTGTATATGGTTGATAACGAAGTGGCAAATCAATCCAATTATATTTTTTGATAACACTTCTAACATTGCTAAAGGTTAAAAAACTTTCTTTGCCGTGATATCTTCCCATACCGCTTTCCCCCACTCCACCAAATGGAAGGTTTAGGTTTGCAATATGCATGATGCAATCATTGATGCAACCACCACCAAAGCTGATGTTTGTTAAAATTGTTTTTTGAACAGCTTTGTTGTTTGCAAACAAATATAAAGCCAATGGTTTTGGATATTTTTTTATGATTGCAACAGCCTCTTGAATTGTTTCAAATTCCACAATTGGCAAAATTGGTCCAAAAATTTCATCTTGCATAACAAGGTCATCAAGTGAAACATTATCCATGATTGTTGGTTGAATTTTGAGCGAATTTTTGTCACTTTGTCCACCCAAAACAACCTTTTGAGGAATAATAAGTTTGTTTAACCAATCAAATTGACTTTGATTGATGATTTTGCCATAATCTGGGTTGTTTAATGGATTTTCTCCAAACATTTTAATAACTTCTTCTTTTAATAGTTCAATGAATTGTTTTTTTATGGATTTTTGAACAAGGCAATAGTCTGGAGCAATGCATGTTTGTCCACAATTTAAGAATTTTCCAAAGGCTAGTCTTCTTGCAGACAATTCTAAATTGCAAGACTCATCAATAATGCATGGGCTTTTTCCACCAAGTTCTAGACTAACTGGAGTGAATGTTTCCATTGCCTTTGTTCCAACAATTTTTCCAACCTTTTTTCCGCCGGTGAAAAAGATATAGTCATATTTTTGTTCCAAAATAACTTGGTTTGCATATGAGCTTCCTTGCATCACATAAACATGATTTGGAATAAATGTTTTATCAACAATTTTGTTAATAACTCTGCCAACATTTGGAGCTTCTTTGCTTGGTTTGAGCACAACACAGTTTCCTGCACACACTGCACCAATAAGTGGATCCATGCTTAGCAAAAAAGGATAGTTCCATGGAGCAATAATAAGCACAACACCATATGGTTCATAAGTGATATAGCTTGCAGCTCCAAGGTTTGTGATTGGTGTTGGTTTTCTGTCTGGTTTTGCCCAATGCTTCAATCGTTTGATTGTGTGAGAAAGTTCGCTTAAAACCATTCCAACTTCGGCCATATAGCTTTCGGTTTCACTTTTGCCAAGGTCGGTTTTCAAAGCCTCAAAAATTTCATCTTGCATTTCAATAATGTTTTTCTTTAATAGTTTCAACAATTTGATTCGGTGTGAAACATCTTTTGTTATATTGGTTTCAAACAAAGCTCTTTGTTTTTCAACAACCTCTTTAATTTCCATAAGAAACTCCTTGTGAAAGTCTGTAATAAATGTTTTCTAGTTGATGAGAGTCCATTAGCACAGGAACTGGATAAAGTGGATTTGCCTCTTTGTCTGCAATTCTTGCAAGTTTTGGAATATCTTGTTCCTTGATTTGCTCAACTTTGGTTGGTATTGCAAAATATTTGTTGAGTTCTTCAATCCAGGAAATAAACTTCTCGGCAGCCTCTTGATTTGTGGCTGTTTCTTCCACCATTCCGGCATATTTTGCCAAAATTGCAAGTTTTTTATGAACTGCTGAACCATATTTTCTTAACATAACAGGCAAAATAATCGCATTTGCTAGACCGTGAGCCACACCATATGCTCCACCCAATGTGTGGGCAATGGCATGCACATACCCAACATAACTTTTTGTGAATGCAACACCTGCCAAATAACTTGCTTTTAGCATGTTTTGGCGAGCCTCTTTGTTTGAGCCGTTGTCGTAAACTTCTTTAAGATTTTCATAAATAAGTTTCACTGCTTGCAAACTGGCTTCTCTTGTGTTTTTGGTTGTGCTTCTTCCAATGAAAGCCTCAACTGCATGGGTCAAGGCATCAAGCCCTGTTGTGCTTGTGATTTTTTGGTTTAATCCAAGTGTTAAGTTATAGTCAAGTAATGCATAGTGAGGGATTAATGAAAAGTCGTTGATGGCATATTTGTGATGTGTTTTGTCATCGGTGATAACAGCTGCAATTGTTGTTTCACTGCCTGTGCCAGCTGTTGTTGGAATTGCAACAAATGGTGGCAATTTTTTGTGAACTTTTAGCAAACCTTTCATTCCCCTTACTGATTGATTTGGTTTAACAATTCTTGCACCAACTGTTTTAGCACAATCAATAACTGATCCACCACCCAAGGCAACCAAACAATCGCAATTTTCTTTCAAATAAACTTCTCTGCCCCTTTCAACCAAGCTGATTGTTGGGTTTGGAAAAACTTCATCAAACACAACAACTTTCATGCCTGCTTCTGTCAATGTTTTTTCAAGAGCAGCAGTAAGGCCAAGACCACGAATGGTTTTGTCTGTGACAAAAAATACAGATTTGCAATTTTCTTTTTTGAAAACTTCTGCAACTTGAGCATTTTCTTCCAAAATTTCTGGTTCTCTATAAGGCAAAAGAGGAATTGCTATTCTCATGATGCCTTGAAAAGTTCTACAATAAATTTTCTTAAAAATATTCATTATTGATTTCTCCCATTAAATTATCTATTCACAAAATATAAGCTGCTTGCCAACAATCCTTGACCAGTATAGTAAGTAAACAAGCAAAGGCTATCTACCCAAATAGGTGCTCCTGCAAACAGATAAAACAACAAACATACATCGCTTATAAAAAACAAGAATGCTCCAATGGCCACAGCTATGTTTTGTTTGCGATATTGAGCATCAAAATAATTGCTGATTGCCTTGGCAAGCATTGCACTAATGATTAATGCATAAACAATAATCAATGCCAACATACCATTAAAATTAAAATGTGGATAAAGAAGAATAATCAATAAGCAACAACCAAACAAACCCACAAAAATAAACAAATCACGAAGTTTGAATTTGCTTAAAACAAAGAAGTTGCTCAAATAAAACACATGTCCTACAGCAAACAATGCAGCACCCAAAACAAATGTGTTTTTGTCTATCAAGAAGATATCTCCTGCTGCTGCAAACATTAATCCTATTAACATTAAAATTTTATATATTTTTGGTTTTATATTATGCTTTGTTGCAACAATAAAATTAAATATTGCAATAATCAAAAACCAACCTGTTGCCAAACTTTTGAAAACAT
>JAZNPU010000111.1:0-2008 GCA_045589795.1 Clostridia bacterium | reverse complement strand
CCTTGAAGTATTGAAAGGCAAAAAGACAAAAGCTGAAAAACAAAAAGCAATCAACGAAAACAGAGATGAACTTGTTGGCAGACATGTGTTCTTTGATGTCATTTTGTCAGCATTCAACTATCACCTCTGCTTGAAACAAGGTCTTGGACATCTTGATGATGTTGACCACCTTGGAAACAGAAGAATTAGAACTGTTGGCGAACTTCTTAAAACTCAATTCTTTGCAGGAATGGCAAGACTTGAAAGAGTTATTTCTGAAAGAATGCAAGTTCAAAATGTTGCAGAAATTAGTCCTAACACACTAATTAACACTCGTCCTGTTAGTGCAGCTGTTCGTGAATTCTTTGGTTCAAGCCAAATGTCACAATTCATGGAACAAACAAACCCAATTGCATCACTAACACACAAGAGAAAAGTTTCATCTCTTGGACCTGGTGCTTTGACTCGTGAAAGAGCTGGATTTGATGTTCGTGATGTGCACTATACACACTATGGCCGTCTTTGCCCTAACGAAACTCCTGAAGGACAAAACATTGGTTTGATTAACTCATTTGCAACCTATGCAAAACTTAACAAATATGGCTTCATTGAAGCTCCTTATAGAAAATTCGACAAAGCAACTGGCAAAGTGACAAACGAAGTTATTTATATGACAGCTGATGTCGAAGAAAAATATGTTATCGCTCAAGCGAACGAACCATTGACAGAAGATGGACAACTTGTTAACAACACAGTTATTTGCCGTAAGAAGGGTGAAATTCTTGAATTCCCTAAGAGTGCAGTTGACTTCATTGATGTTAGCCCAAAAGAACTTGTTTCTATTGCAACAACACTTGTTCCTTTCATTGAAAACGATGATGCGACTCGTGCGATGATGGCTTCAAACATGCAAAGACAAGCAGTTCCACTTCTAAAAACCGAAGCTCCTATTGTTGCAACTGGTGTAGAACACAAAATCGCTGTTGACAGTGGAGTAATGGTTGTTTCAAAATCTAACGGAACAGTTAAATATGTTTCAGCAGATAAAATTATTCTTGACACAGATCATGGTGATGAAGAATATAACCTTGTTAAATTCGTTAGAAGCAACAACGGAACATGTATGTGTCAAAAACCAATTGTTAACCATGGCGAAAAAGTTAAGGTTGGAGATGTTCTTGCTGATGGTCCATCAACAAACAATGGTGAACTTTCAATCGGTAAAAACATTTTAATCGCTTATATGCCTTGGGAAGGCTACAACTTCGAAGATGCTATCTTGATCAGTGAAAAACTTGTTCAAGATGATGTTCTAACAAGTGTTCACATTGAAGAATATGAACATGATGCAAGAGATACCAAACTTGGTGCCGAAGAAATCACAAGAGATATTCCAAACATCGGTGACGAAGCTCTTCGCAACCTTGATGAAAATGGTATTGTTAGAATTGGTGCTGAAGTGACAACAGGAGATATCCTTGTTGGTAAAGTGACTCCAAAAGGAGAAACTGAACTTACTCCAGAAGAAAGATTGCTTCGTGCTATCTTTGGTGAAAAAGCTCGTGAAGTTCGTGACACATCTCTTCGTGTTCAACACGGTGAAGGTGGTGTGGTAGTTGATGTTAAAGTGTTCACAAGAGAAAACAAAGACGAACTACCAACTGGTGTTAATAAACTTGTTCGTGTGTATATCGCTCAAAAGAGAAAAATGAGTGTTGGTGACAAAATGTCAGGTCGTCACGGAAACAAAGGTGTTGTTTCAAGAGTTCTTCCTGAAGCAGACATGCCTTTCCTTGCTGATGGCACACCAATTCAAATTATTCTTAACCCTCTAGGTGTTCCTTCTCGTATGAACATTGGACAGCTCCTAGAAACCCACCTTGGATTTGCTGCAAAAGCTCTTGGTTGGAAAGTTGCAACACCAGTATTCGACGGTGCAAAGGAAGAAGAAATTCGCACACTCCTTGTGGAAAATGGATACACAGCCGATGGCAAAATGCAACTATTCGACGGACGTACTGGTGAACCA
>JAZNPU010000110.1:0-1768 GCA_045589795.1 Clostridia bacterium | reverse complement strand
CATAGCACTCTTTTTTGCAGTGGCTGGTTGTTTTGGCTTTGGGACAATTTCAATCAACGAAACACAAAACCTTTACTCATCTATAAAAACTGAAAATATTTTAACGGTTGAAAACAGCACTTCAGATAATCAGTATGTGGTTTGTGATGGTGCTGCTTATTTACTCAATCAAGAAACTTTTTGTGTTGAATCTTGGGAAGATAATCAATCAATTAGGTTTGACAAAAACAATAAATTAGAATTGATATTTTTGAAAGATAGCCTTAGCAGACTATCTTCTTTTGCTGTTAACAGTGAAAAAATTGCAAGCATTTTAACTGCTGAAAAAGTTGGTGACCAAGTTTGCATTGATATTGTTGATGAAAGAAACAAGGTTTCAATTTCAACCAGCTTAGATGCAGAATATACTCTTGGCGAATCAGCCTTAAATTCGAACAACAGACTTTCTTTTGAAAATGGAAACTTTAAGTCTGAAAATGCTCGCAGTCAAACCAGCTTTATGGCAGCACAAGTAAACACAACGGCAAAAATTCTTTACATAAAAGGTGGAAAGTTTACTCTTGGAGGAACAAAAGAATATACTGGGGTTTCTGGATATAGAGGTATCTATGTTAGTGAAGGGGAATTGACCATTGACTCAGGCATAACTTTTTCAACATTCACAACAGAAACTAATGGATCAGCAGTTTATCAAAAAGCTGGAACTGTGAACTCCTATGCAACATATAAAAATTGTACAGGAAGTTCTGGTCCTGCTATTTATTCTGATAGCGGCACATTGAATATTTTAGGTGGATCATTTGAACAAAACTCATCAACAAACAATGGAGGGGTTGTTTATGCAAAAGGCACTTTAAATGTTGATAGTGCTGAATTCACAAACAATCACTCTGATGCAAATGGTGGAGCTGTTTATTTTGGTAGCACAACTTTGGATTGTACATTAACAGATACAACATTTGCCTTAAATGATGCTGTTCATGGAGGGGCTTTTTATACATATGGAACAACACATGGAACAAATGTAAACTTCCATAGAAACACGGCAACAAAGAATGGTGGAGCAGGTGTTGTTTATAGTTCTGCATGTGCAGAATTTACTGGCGGAACAATGGAGCTCAACACTGCAGGAGAAAACGGTGGTGCTTTTTCTGCAACAGGAGCAAATGGCTCAATGTCGTTTGATGATGTGAATTTTAATTCCAACTCGGCTAGTTCGCATGGTGGAGCATTAAACAGCAATGGAACATTGACTGTGCATGGTGGAGTTCACATAGACAATACAGCAGCCAAAAATGGTGGTTTTCTTTATACCGGCAATGCTACTGTTTTATTGGGTGCTTTAACACTGCAAGAATGTGAAGCAGACAAAGGTGGAGCAGTTTATGCATCTGGAACAAATAGTTTTATTGAATTGGAAGAATGTTCAATAATTAATAACAGATCAGCTAATGGCGGTGGAGCTTTGTATGCTTTTTATAGTGTGTATTCTTCCGGTTCGACTATTAGTGAAAATGAAACAACAAATGGTGATGGCGGAGCTATATATATTTCTAATTCCGGCGGATTAACTCTGGTGGGTACAACAATGGCTGACAACATTGCATCTTCAAAAGGTGGAGCCGTTTATTCTGCTAGCGGATGCACAGTGGAAATGGAGAATTCAATATTTACTTCAAATGAAGCGATATATGGAGGAGCTATATATTCTGATAGTGCAATAACTTTGTCAGGTGGTGAAATTTCAGGGAATACATCAACAGGGAAG
>JAZNPU010000109.1:0-1734 GCA_045589795.1 Clostridia bacterium | reverse complement strand
TTTGAAGCTGTTGAACTTAGAGACGGCAACAAAAACGATTATCTTGGCAAAAGTGTGCACAAAGCAGTTAACAATGTTAACACAATCATTGCCCCTGCTCTTGTTGGCCTAAATGCTGCAAACCAAAAAGCTATTGACTCGCTTTTGATCAAACTTGATGGAACAGATAACAAAGCAAAACTTGGTGCCAATGCAATTTTAGGAACATCTATTGCTTGTGCAAAAGCATGTGCCAATGCTCTTGGATTAGATTTATATGAATATATTGGTGGCAAAAAAGCAACCGTTTTGCCAGTTCCAATGATGAATATTCTAAACGGTGGAAAACATGCAGACAACAGTGTCAATATTCAAGAATTTATGGTTATGCCTGTGGGTGCTTCTTCTTGGGCAGAAGCTTTGAAAATGAGCACCGAAGTTTACCACAATCTCAAAAAAGTTCTAAAGGCAAACAACTTTGGAGCAACTGTTGGTGACGAAGGAGGTTTTGCACCAAATCTTTCTTGTGATGAAGATGCTTTTAAGTTTATTATGGAAGCCATTAAACTAGCGGGATATAAACCTGGCAAAGACTTCAAACTTGCAGTTGATGCAGCAGCAAGTGAAATGTGGGTTGAAGCCGAAAAAATAGGCAAAAAAGGCTACTATTTTTGGAAGACAAACCAATTCTTTACTTCTGGCGAAATGATCGCTTATTGGGCAGATATGTGCAAGAAATATCCAATTATTTCTCTTGAAGATGTTCTTGCTGAAGAAGATTGGGGAAACTGGCAAGTGCTAAACAAAAAACTTGGCAAAAAGGTTCAACTTGTTGGTGACGACTTGTTTGTGACAAACACACAAAGACTTCAAAAAGGAATTTCATTAAAAGCCGCAAACAGCATATTAATAAAACTAAACCAAATTGGAACACTAACTGAAACAATTGGAGCTGTTAACATGGCTGCAAAAGCTGGATATACAGCAGTTATCAGTCACCGCAGTGGCGAAACCGAAGACACAACAATTGCTGACATTGCTGTGGCACTAAATGCCGGACAAATAAAAAGCGGTGCTCCTTGCAGAACAGACCGTGTTGCAAAATATAATCAACTTTTAAGAATCGAAGAAAAACTTGGCAAAAAAGCTAAATATTTAGGCAACGATACCTTCACAAATTTGAAATAAAACAAACAAAAAATAAGGCCCTAATGGGTCTTATTTTTTTGTTCTCCAAAATATTCAATACACTCTTCTCTGGCAAGCAAATATGTTGCAAGATTCATTTGTTCGTGGTTGTTGACGATCCTTAAAACAGTTCCATCTAAATAATCAGCTTTCAAATCAGAAGCTTTGTTTGTTGCCAAAACTTTAACATTAAAAATTTCATAATAATCTTTGGCTCTCATTGAAAGATTAAATGTGAAATCCAAAACATTTTCTCCACAGTCAACAAAACTATGGAGAATTCCTGGAATCTGTTGTTTTGAAAAGTCTGAAGCATCAATTTCAACTGTTTTAACCAAGCACTCTTCATTTATTAACACGGTTGCAAACAAACAATTTAAGTGACACTTGTGTGGCTCAAAAACAACACCAAATTTTTTGTTTAAGTTTCTGATATCCTTAAACTCCACTGTTTTGTTATTGCAAGAAAAAGAATAAACATCGTCACCAAGCTCTTCAACTTGAAGATATCCATCAAAAGTGTCAAGAAACTCTTCGCTGAAACCCTGATTCATAAACATCAAAATA
>JAZNPU010000108.1:0-3551 GCA_045589795.1 Clostridia bacterium | reverse complement strand
CTGAAGAACAAAAATTTTTAACAAAAGAAATTAAATCTTTTTTTTCCATAACTTACCTCTCTTGAATTATACAACAGTAAAAATTATTTTTCAACAACATAACAAAAGTTTGTTAAAAACACAAAATTAAGCACAACCTTTGGTTGTGCTTTTTTATAGTTTTATGTTGATTATTTTATCTTTGTTTTCAATAAAATTTTTAATTTGGTCTAGAGTTATTTGGGTTTGACTAAGCCCCATTTCAATCAAGGCTTGGGAATCTCCAACCAATCCCAAAGCTCTTTTTACATTTACTTCTAGCCATTCTGGGCCAATTAATGTTGCATAAAAATAATCTTCTAAATTTTTGATTTTTTCAAGTTTGCTAAACTTAAAATATGTTTTGATAAACAAAGCAAATCTTTCATAATCTATTTGACATTCTTCATAGCCACTCCAAACAAGAGCATTTTTGAACAAAAGCATATATGGATTTGAATAACCAATCGAATCCATGTCTATGAGTTTACATTTGTCGCCCGTCCACATAACATTTTTATAATCCATGTCACAATGCGACAAAGCACTCCCCTTTGGCATTTTGCATAGACGATTGTTTCCTTTTTTTACAAAGTCATCAAGCATTGCTTTGTTTTGAACTAAAGAGTCATAAATAAATTGATTTTTACCCTTTGCATAATCTATATAATATTGCCAGTCAATTTTTACAGGCTTTGTTCGTTTAGCTTCTGGATTATATTCAATATTATTAATTAGTGCACTATATTTTGCCATTAATTTTGTTTGTTTTTTGCTGGCATCTCTGCCCCTGACAATTTCGCCTTCGAACCACGGATAAACATAAAACATTTGATTGTTTAGTTGTTGAACTCGGCTGCCATTGAAAACCAAAGAATAAACTGCCGGAATTTTGTTTTCAAACAACTTATCTTCCATTTTGTCTTTTTCTTTCCAAAAATGCAATGGTTTGTTGTCTGGTGAGTTGCTTCCAACAAGTTTGATTAAATAAATGCCTGAAGTTGTGTTTAATTTGTAAACCACATGACAAAAGCCACCTTTTACAGTGTGGGGTTTTTCCAATACTTCACCAAAACTATATTCTTTGGCAATTGCATACAAAAAATCCAAATCTTTCACAATTAAACTCCATTAGGTTCAATTTTTACACTCAAGTTTGTCGCCACTGAAACCTTTAAGGAAATATAGTAGGTTGTTCCTTGTGTTATTTCGCCTTCATAGACATAAACAGTGTTGTTTCTTTGCAAATATAAATTGCTAGATGTTTGAGTGTATAAATCAAAATTTGTCACTGAAATATTACTTGGTGAAATGGTTATTTTGATGTTTGATGTTCCGTTTCCAACAAAACTAAAATAGGTTTCGTCATTTGCTTTTGCAGGAACTGATGCACATGAATATACTCCATTTTGAAGTGAAAGCTGAGTTGCTGTGTTTTCGCCACAATTTCTGCACACACCAAACTTGTCGCAATAATGTTTGTGACTGAGATCACAACCAGCAAACATAGCAATTGGAAAAATTAAACAAACTGCTAACATAATTGTTAGTAAACTTTTTTTCATAGAACACCTCCAATTTATAATTCAATTTCTTCATCTAAAATTGAATAAACAGCTAAATCACATCGGTCATGAAAATTGTTTTGTCCAGCTTTTCTTAAAATGCCTTCAAAGGTCATACCTGCCCTTTTCATAACATTTCCACTTTTTTCATTTAGAACATCGTGCCTTAAAAAGATTCTTTTTGCAAGACCTGTTCTTTTAATATGCTTAAACATTGCAACAAGACATTCTGTCATGATGCCTTTGCCTTGAAATTTTGGATTCAAAACATAACCGATTTCAATTTCTCCGTGGTTTTTGGCTTTGTAGTGAACAAGTCCCATTGCACCAACCACTCTGCCAGATTCTTTTTCTTGGATTGCATAATCTGTTTCAATAACATTTTCAGCATATTGTGTTTTCAAAAAAGCAATTCTTTCTTTTGCTGTTTCAACTGATTTATATGTTGGCCAACACAAAAACTTTGTCACTTCGTCTTTGCTAGCATAATCATAAAGATCCATATAATCTGAATCTTTCCATTGTCTAACAATTAGTCTTTCTGTTTCGAATAAAATTTTCATAATGTTTCTCCCAAAAACATTATATCACATTACCGATTTGCAAACAAAACCTAAAGTATTATTGATTGCGAATTTTATAAAAAATATCAAGAGCACTTAATAATACTCTTTCCTTCGCATATAACAAAAATGTAAAGTTTTATTTACAGTATTGTTGCCAAGTGTTGTAAGTGAACTTTACCCTTAAAATACATTTTGAGTTAATTTATTTAGTTGTTGGTGTGTTATTGTCTGTCAGAGCGAAGCGACGATGCTTGTATATGACAAGCACACACCTAACTACCATTATAATGTTTTTTATTTATCACTAATCATATTTTTCTTAAATGCAAATATTGCTAGTATTATACTAGCAATCATAAATATAAATATAGGAATTAGTCCCAAACTTGCTACACTATCGAAAATATATTGTGTTCCTAATGCATTTGTTGAATTTGTAATTATTCTACCAATGTAAACAGCTGGGTAAAATGGTAAAAATCTACAAAATGATTCAAATGCTCCCATAGTTTCAATTGGCATCCAACAACCACCAAGTATCCCAGCCAAGCTTATAAATACTGAACAAATCCCTGGTGCTGATTTATCATTAAAAATTGTTCCGAATAAAATCCCTAAAAATATATTGGTGATAAGTATAGGCAATTGAGCAATAATTAAAAGCAAAATGTTTCCAATAGATATAAAACCAACATTAGATATTAAAGCAATTATAAATCCTGTTATTATACAAACCAATGTTTGTAATAATCCTATAAATAAACCAACAAGAAAATATCCCAATATAAAATGATAAGATTTCATTGGAGAAGAATATAATCTTTTTAAGAAAAATGTTTGTTTATCTTTTGATACAATAATAGCAAGAGTTAACATAACAAAAGAATAAGAAAATACAATAATTCCAGGAAGTAAAGACAATACTTCAAAAGTAGGAGTTTGCCCATTTGAAAACTTGTTGATTATATAAAACAACATAAACATTGCAATAGGAAACCCTATACAAAAAATATATATGATTGGATCTCTTAAAATTTCTTTTAAGTTTCTTTTATAAAAATTTACAACTTTATTCATTATTTGCCTCCACTAACTTCATAAAAGCATCTTCAAAGTTTTGTGTGTTTGTTATTTGCTTTATTTCTTCAATAGTTCCTGTTTTAAGTAATTTACCATTTGATAATATCGCAACTCTATCACACAAATTTTCTATTTCTTCTAAATAGTGTGAAGTTAATATAATAGTAATATTTTTTTGTAGTTTCTTTATAATATTCCAAAGTTCACGCCTAGCAAAAACATCTAAACCAAGTGTTGGCTCATCAAGAAATAAAATTTTTGGTTTTGAAATTAGAGCAATTGCAATAGATAATCTTCTTTTATAACCACCAGATAAAGTTTT
>JAZNPU010000107.1:0-4639 GCA_045589795.1 Clostridia bacterium | reverse complement strand
TCAAAAACCAATTTCTTATAAATAGCTTAATATTATGTGTCACATAACACCCCAAAAAACCTAGCAATTCTCCACTTTATAAATCAAAAAAGAGAGTTTGCAATATACTCTCTTTTTTTATTCTTACATAAATGTCACTCCATCAAAATCCACTTCTGTTTCTGCTTGTTCTTGAAGTTTCCTAAACTTGTCATCAAGCCAAACTGTATTTTCTGAAATATCAATTTCTGTCATTTGATATTGTGATTCTTGCATGCTTTCAGTTTCACACACCACATCATACAAACCAAATGTCGCAACTTTGTCTTCTGCCGTTGTAGTGTTTAGCAACTGCGATGTTATTGTATTACTAGATATTTTCCATGTTTCAGATTTTGTGACAGTGTGAGAAGCATAAACTGATCCCGAACCAAATTTAACAGGTCTATTTCCGTAAGTTAATACTCCATCTATATACCAAGATTGATAATCACCAAAATTAGTTATAGTTGATCCATCTGGCAACATTTGACTAAGACCAGTTTTGTTATATGCATAAGACAATGAAGCTGTTGCAACAGTACCATACGGAACTGTATATGTGCCACTTCCAAATGATGGGATAGTTGTTCCTGTGTTGAGTGTAATTTCAGCTAAAGTGTTCGTCACTGTGATTGTATAATAATTAATACTCCACACAGCATAAAGTGTGACTGTTGCTCCATTGGTTGAACTTAGATTGCTGACAGATTGTTGGTTTGAATATGTTGCAGTTGTTGCAGCTGCCGTTGTTGCCCACCCTTGGAAAGTATACCCTGTTCTTGTGAATTCATTTGCAGTAAGTGCTAGAGATGAACCATATGTGTGAGTTTGACTGCTCATGCTTCCGCTTCCACCATTGGCATCAAATGAGACAGTATATGTGTTTACTGTCCATTTAGCATACAATGTTATATCTGATGCATTGTTATAATATAAATTATTAACACATGAACCACTAGCATTGACATATTGTGTTCCAGAGCCACCTGTGCTTGTGTAATATCCACCAAAGGTATAACCTGTTCTTGTTGGGCAAGTTATATAATACCCATCGGTCAATCCTGTTGTGCAAGCAGAATCAGTATAATAATAGCAAAGCACACCATTAATTGTTTTGGTTGTATTATATTGATAATAATATTCTGTTGTGCCTGCTGTTGTTGCACTTTGATTATTAAGGGTTACTTTATATGTGTTTGCTCTCCATCTTGCAGTTAGTGTGTGATTGCTAGCAATATTAACTGTTGATGTGCTCAAAACATAATATGGCTGATAACCTGTGAAAGATGAACCTTCTTCAAGCATAATTTCCGAAACAACTGCAGTACATGCAGATGAATTTAATGAATCCAGCTTATAAGAAATTGTATAACTTGTTCCGTTTGTTAAATGTGATATATCAACTATATAATTCGAATCATGGGTTGAGCCATTTACAGCAAGTCTTAATCTATTGAATGAACTATCTTTTGTAAATGTACATTTATTAAATCCTAAAGATGAAGATGAATACATTTGATTTACATATGTTCCGTTTAGAAATCTTTGAACTTTAAAAGCATTGATTGTGTTTGATCCAACTTTAACATTAAAGCTAAGCTTTCCATCTGATACAAAGGTTGTATATTCTGGGGTGACAAGAGATGATGACACATCGATCAAGTTTTTACCATTATTCCAACCAATAAATGTATAACCTGTTCTGGTTGGTGTTGGCAAAGTTCCATATGTTGAATCATATGTGACAGATTGCGAAGTTGGTGAAACCGATCCACCATTTGGTGCAAAGGTGACTGTATATGAATTAGCCGACCAAGTTGAATACAATGTTGCATCTTTATATATATCACAATATAAATCTCCTGCAAAACCATAATCTACCTCTGCATATCCAGCATATCTTTCTCCATTGCTTCCACCACAAGTTCCATCTCCATGATAATTTATAAATGTATATCCTGTTTTTGTTGGCAATACGGGTTTAGACAAAACTGTTGTGCAACTTTCATTGCTATAAAAGATATTTGTGTCAAAAATATACCAAAATTCGCTTGTTCCGCCTGTTCCACCACCTTTGTCTAATGTGATGTGAATTTTGTTTGCTGTCCAAACAATATATAATGTGGCATCTTTATAAATGTCAGTACACAAATCAGGAGCAAACGAGCAATCTGGGTAAATATATCTTTCTGGATTGCCTCCACCAGATGTTCCATCACCATTATATTGTGTATAGGAATATCCGTTTTTTGTTGGAGCAACAATACTGCTTAAAACAGTTGTGCAAGCTTCATTGCTATAGAATTTATTTGTGTTGTAATAATACCAAAATTCACTTGTTCCACCACTTCCACCACTTTTACTCAATGTTATGTGTATTTTGTTTGCTGTCCATTGAGCATAATATGTTGTGTTGCTATATGGCATTGTTGTTGTGCTAGAAATTTGGGTTCCTCCACTGGTTGCTGTAAACCATCCATTGAATGTATAACCTGTTCTTGATGTCGAAGGCAGTGTGCCAAGAGCTGCCTTATATTTTTTTGTTATGCTTGTTCCATTGCTTCCACCATTACCATTAAACGAAGCTGTATAGCTTTTGTATTCGCAAACCAAATAGTTGGTTTTCATTGCTGTGCTATGTTGGTGATATGTCTGATAGTTTATCACTGAAATTCTGTTTTTAGCATCTTCCAATGTTGAAGATTCTGTGCAATAAGCAATATAGCTTGAAACAGCATCCCCATCATCTATGCTTGTTAACCCATCTTTATAAATCACATAATCACTGTCTAGCATAGTGTATTCACTGATTATGAGATGGTTATAACTATAAAAATAAATATCTGCTTGATAACTTTCAGAATCGTGAGTGATATACAATCCGTTTTGCTCAAAAATGATTGATGAGCTCATAATTGCACTACGATAACCTTCTGAAACTTCAATATTGTTTTCTGGAGAATCCATGCTGTCACCAATAATTACATCTGCCCCTTCCATACAAATTACTGGAGAAGAACCAGTGCAAGTATTGTCATAGATATTCACTCCTCCAGCAAATGTTAAAGAACTGCTAAACTCAGAATATATAAGTTCAGCTCCAACTTCATTATCAAAAATAGACAAATCTGCAATAAGCAAAGATCCACCAGCATAAACAATTTCACACTCAAACACATTATCACTGATTGTTCCGTTATAAATCCAACTTCCAATTTCAGAACCATCACTAATAGATATTGCTGTATTAGCAGTATTACCTTGCATTGTAAAACTTGTTATTTCAATAAATGATGAATCATCTGTTTCTTCATTTATATTAATTATATCCCCAGAACAAGTATTGGATATAAATTCACAATTGTAAATACACAAATTATTATCAGAATAATCCCCCATGTCGCAACTAATAATAGATTCACAAGTATTATTAGAAAATTCTGAACCGTAAATACCAACAGAATTTAGATTATACTCTTCAAACAAAACATATATAATGTCTAAATTACAACTGTTACATTCAAATACCATACTCGAACTAACAGATAAATATGAATTTTGAACATCAACTATGCGATCCATATCACTGTTATAAGAAATACTTCCACTCACTAGGTCGATATCTGCACGGCCTTCTTCTGTCCAAATAACAGATCCCCACCCTCCTGAACATTTCGAGTTAGATATCTCAGAACCATCAAAATCAAGATATGAGCCAATCCCAACATAAACCAAACAATCACTTGTGAATGTATTATATTCAATAGAAGTTCCATACATGAAACACGAAGCCCTGTTTTCGTTGTTTCCTAAAAAATCAAAAGCATCATACAAAGAGATTAAATAATCTGCATAATTTTTCTGAATGATTCCATCATACAACCCAATGGATATATTTGAATCTTTATTGGCAGTATTAGCATAAATTATAGAATAACCAGTGTTTGCACACTCTTCTGCAGTTGCATGTTCTGCAGCAGCTGAACCAATCACTCCTCCATAAAAATAGAATTTTCCATTGGTTATTTTTAAAACTGAACCATCAATTTCCCCACCAAAACCTGTGATTGTTGGACCATTGAGAGTAAACTCTCCACCAGTTTGATAAAATGCACGATAGCCATCTTTGCCTGTGTAGGTTTTGTTTCCCGACAAATCAAAGACTCCACTTTTCAAATAAAGAATTTTAGCATTGACTGCTGATTCAGCAGCTGTAAAGCTAGTTGTTGGTTTACTCTCTAATGCAAATTGGCTATTTTGATAAGTTAAACTACTGTCACAGCAAAGTGCCAATTCTCCAAGCACATATTCTGCATCATGACTGGTTGTAATTGACACTTCATCATATTTGTCTGTGATGGTTATTTCAACTTGATCTTCTGTTTTTTGAGCTGTTAATATGCTTGCAATTTTTTCTTCTGAAACAGCAAAAGAAGACAGTGCACTTACACTATCTTCTATGAAAATAAGCTCTAGTTTGTTGTTCGCATCAAAACTGATGGCTATATCTGTTTCTGATAGCCCTGTGGTTTGTGATTGTGGTTGATTATATAAATATACTTTTCCTCCAACAATGACATATTTATTGTTGGAAAAGTCGCTTTCAAGAGTTAGGGTG
>JAZNPU010000106.1:0-2432 GCA_045589795.1 Clostridia bacterium | reverse complement strand
ATCAAAATTTTTTCAAGTTCTGCTTTTTCTAGTTTTTTTCCAACGAAAAAATTGTTTGTTATGGCGGTTTCTTTTAGTATGCCACTATAGAATTCGCCATCAACAAACAAATTAAATTTATTTTTATTTTTTTGATTTTCAATTTTTGTGATTTCAACCATTGTATTAATAAGATTTAAATCTGTAATATCCATTTCCAACTTTTGTGATAAAGCTTGCACCACGAGCCCTAGCTCTGATTGCTTCAACTTCTTTTTCTGCACTATCTTCAGGAATCGCAACCTTAATGAGTGGCATTGTGTCATTAATGTTTTGATCCAAAATGTGATAACCTTTTTCAGTTAAAAGTTTTCCAAGAGCAGCAAAGTCTGCATATGAAATTTTCATTTCATAAATGTTGCAATATTTCATCACATAAATTTTTGAATGTTTCAAAACGGCATTTGCAACAGCACCATATGTTCTGGTTAGTTTGCTTTTGCCAAGTTCTTTGCCACCAAAATATCTAACAACAGCAACCATAACATTTGTCAAGTTATTGTTTTTGATTGCTTCATAAATTGGCAAACCTGCACTGCCACCTGGCTCTTCGTCATCATTATGTTTCGCAACAGAATAATCTTCGCCAATTCTGTAAGCATAAGGAATATGTTTTGCATCTTTGTTGCTTTTCTTTAAGCTTCCTAGCATGGTTTTAACATCGTCAACATTTTTAACTGGGCAAGCCACAGCAATAAATCTAGACTTGTCAACAATCATTTGAACATAAGACACTTCTTCAAGTGATTTATAATCTTTATATTGATCCATTTTACTTTCCTTTTTAATCTGTGATATTCAAACTTAAATAATTTTCAAAATTAAATTTGTTCCATGCAGTTTTGTCTTCTGGAGGATAAACCCTAAACACCATTTTTTGTTTTGTTGTTGGGTGCAAGAATGCTAGTTCAACTGCATAAAGATTTAGCATAACTTTTTCACCTTTGCCATATTTATTGTCTCCAACAAGTGGATGTTTTATGTTTGCAAATTGAACCCTAATTTGGTGTCCTCTGCCGGTGAGAAGTTTAATTTTGAGCAAGCTTAGGTTGTCTTTCTTTGCAAGCACAGAATATGCCAATTCTGCCCTCTTTGCTCCTTCTTCGGTTTGAGGAACAATCTCAACTTTGTTTAGTTTTTCATCTTTCTTTAAATAGTTAATAAGTCTTCCTGCAGAAGATGCAACATTGCCGTTAACAATTGCAAAATAAGTTTTGTCCATTTGACCGTTTGCTATTTGTTCACTTAATCTGCTTGCAGACTTGCTGTTTTTTGCAAAAACCATAACACCGCCAGTTGGTCTGTCGAGTCTGTGAACCAAACCCACAAAAACATTGCCTGGCTTGTTATATTTTTCTTTGATATATTCTTTCACCATTGTTAGCATGTCTTTGTCGCCAGAACTGTCTTCTTGACTTGGAACACCTTGTGGCTTATGCACAACAATAATGTGGTTATCTTCGTATAAAATTTCCATAAAAATCCCTTATATTAATAATTATCTAGCACAGTTTGAAGATCTATCATATCACTCGTGACAACCACATCTAATGGTTCTTCGTCGTAGTTTCCATTTTTTGTGATTATAACTGTTGAAAGCTTACGATTTTGTTGAAACATAAAAATCATGCTGTCAATTGTGATGCTGCTTGGAGCAACTTCATAGTGATTGCTAACATTTAGAACATCAAGAGCTGAAGCAACAGGTTCTTTCAATAAATTATCAATGCTAACTTGTGATTTTATGCCAGCACCAATGCAGTCAACAATCATTTTTCTGTTTATCACACCAACAAGTGTGTTTTTGATATATACAGGCACAATACTGTATCCATTTTCAAACATGTTTCTGCACACTTCTCCAACAGGAGTTGCACCATCTACACTATAAATTTTTCTTTTGGCCAATGTGTCAACCACTCTTGGAGGAGTTGTCACAATTCTAGCAATTTGTTCAAGTCTTTCAACAACCTCAACATTTGGTTCTGCAATCAAAGTTTCGCCTGTTGAATGCACAATTGCATTTCTGAGTCTGCCATATTCTATCAAATCGTCTTCATATTTTTTGATGATACTGTTGATTGGTGAAACCTTTCTAACAACTTCACCAAAACCAAGAGATGCTTTGATGTTATATATATTTCTAATTCCTTGATCGAGTTGATTATATGCAGCAATAAAACGATCGCCTAGTGTTTTGTTCATAAAATCTCCTTTATTCCATCATAAAAATACCATAAACCAAACAAATATGTCAACAAACCCCAACTGAGAAAAATAAAATCTTAATTTTTTATTGTATTTTTTGGTTTATTAGTATATAATATGCATGTGTTGTGCTAGGTGGGGAGTTAGCGGTGCCCTATTCCTGAGATCCGCTATAGCAGGGCTGA
>JAZNPU010000105.1:0-12796 GCA_045589795.1 Clostridia bacterium | reverse complement strand
CCTCTAGGTGTTCCTTCTCGTATGAACATTGGACAGCTCCTAGAAACCCACCTTGGATTTGCTGCAAAAGCCCTTGGTTGGAAGATTGCAACACCGGTATTCGATGGTGCAAAAGAAGAAGATATCAAAACATTGCTTGTTGAAAATGGCTACACAGCAGATGGTAAAATGCAACTATTTGATGGTAGAACTGGTGAACCATTTGAAAACAAAGCAACAGTTGGATATATGTATATGTTAAAGCTTCACCACTTGGTTGATGACAAAATGCATGCTCGTTCAATTGGACCATACAGCCTTGTCACCCAACAACCTCTTGGAGGAAAGGCCCAACTTGGTGGACAAAGATTTGGTGAAATGGAAGTGTGGGCACTTGAAGCTTATGGTGCTGCAAACACACTTCAAGAAATGCTTACAGTTAAGTCTGACGACATTGTGGGAAGACAAAAAACTTATGAAAGCATTGTAAGAAATGAAAATGTTGCTGAACCAGGAATTCCTGAATCATTCAAAGTATTGATTAAAGAACTTCAAGGCTTGGCACTAGACATTAAAGTTCTAACCGAAGACAAACAAGAAATTGGTTTGAAAGATTTGGTAGAGGACGATAGAGACTCTGTAGATGGCAGAAACACTAGCAAGAAGAAACCTCAACAAGAAGAAGTTGAAGTTGATCTTGGTGGCGACGAAGACATCGGAGAAATGTTTGAATCAGTATTTGTAGAAAACGAAGATAATGATTTATTTGATTACTTCGATGACGCAGATTTGTAAAAATGGCATCTGCCAATAAAATAAGGGGAAATATATGTTTGAATTAAATAATTTTGACTCTATACAAATTGGACTCGCTAGCCCAGAAAAAATTAGAGAATGGAGTTATGGTGAAGTGACAAAACCTGAAACCATCAACTACAGAACTCAAAAACCTGAGCGAGATGGTCTTTATTGCGAGAAAATCTTTGGACCAACTAAAGACTGGGAATGCTTCTGTGGAAAATACAAACGAATCCGTTATAAAGGTGTTGTTTGTGACAAATGTGGAGTAGAAGTGACAAAATCTAAAGTCCGTAGAGAAAGAATGGGTCACATTGAACTTGTGTCTCCAGTCACTCACATTTGGTATTTCAAAGGTGTTCCTTCAAGAATTGGAACTCTTTTGGATGTTCCTCTAAAAAGCTTGGAACAAGTTATCTATTTTACATCTTTCATCGTCACAGATCCTGGTGAAACAGAACTTGAATACAAACAAATTCTTAACGATCGTGAATATCGTGAAGCACAAGAAAAATATGGTGCAAAAGCATTCAAAGCTGGAATGGGTGCTGAAGTTATTAAAGAACTTCTTAAAGAAATTGATCTTGAGGCAGAAAGCAAAGTTCTTAAAGCTGAACTTGCAAGCAGCAAAGGTCAAAAGAAACTTAAAGTTGCAAAAAAACTTAGCCTAATTGAAAGCTTTAGAAAGAGTGATAGTCGTCCTGAATGGATGGTTATGGATGTTCTTCCTGTTATTCCACCAGATCTAAGACCTATGGTTCCACTAGATGGTGGTCGCTTTGCAACAAGTGACCTTAACGATTTGTATCGTAGAGTTATTAACCGTAATAACCGCTTGAAAAAACTTATCGAACTTTGTGCTCCAGACATCATTATTAGAAACGAAAAAAGAATGCTTCAAGAAGCTGTTGATGCTCTTATTGACAATGGTCGTCGTGGCAAAGCTATTGCTGGTGCAGGCAACCGTGAACTTAAGAGTTTGAGTGCACTTCTTCGTGGTAAACAAGGTCGTTTCCGTCAAAACCTACTTGGTAAACGTGTAGACTACTCTGGTCGTTCTGTTATCGTTGTAGGACCAAGTCTAAAAATTTATCAATGTGGTCTTCCAAAAGAAATGGCTCTTGAACTTTTCAAACCATTTGTTATGAGAAGACTTGTTGACCTAAACCAAACTCACAACATCAAGAGTGCTAAGAGAATTGTTGAAAGAGCAAGACCAATTGTTTGGGATGTCCTTGAAGATGTGATTAAAGATCACCCAGTTCTTCTTAACCGTGCTCCAACACTTCACAGACTTTCAATTCAAGCTTTTGAACCAGTTCTTGTTGAAGGTAGAGCAATGAAATTGCACCCACTTGTTTGTACAGCCTTCAATGCTGACTTCGACGGTGACCAAATGGCTGTGCATGTGCCACTAAGTATTGATGCTCAAGCTGAAGCAAGATTCCTTATGATTGCTTCAAATAATATCTTAAAACTTGCTGATGGTGAACCTATCACTGTTCCAACCCAAGACATGGTATTCGGAAACTACTACCTAACATTTATGGGCGAAGGCGAAAAAGGTGAAGGCAGAAACTTCTCAAGTGTTGATGAAGCTATCATGGCTTATGAACTTGGACAAATTAGCTTGCAAGCAAAAATCAATGTTCGTGTTCAAAAAACTGTTGATGGTGTGACATACTCTGGAAGAATCCCAACAAGTGTTGGTAGACTTATCTTCAATAAGGCTATTCCAGAAGGTATTGGCATTATCAAAAGAGAAAAACCAGAGGATTATCTAAAACTTGAAGTTGATTATCCTGTTGGCAAAAAACAAATCAAAGCAATCATCAAAGCATGTTATAACAACCTTGGTTCAACCAAAACTGCAATCATGCTTGACAAAATCAAAGAACAAGGTTTCAAATATTCAACAAAAGCATGCTTGACTGCAAACTTGTTTGATATTCAAACAAGCCCAGACAAACAAAACATTATTGCAGAAGCAAACGAACTTGCAAAAACAACTGAAAAACAATTCAAAAGAGGTCTTATTACTGCAAACGAAAAGAGTAATCGTTTGGTTAACATTTGGATTGATGCTCGTAAGAAAATGGAAGATGCAACAATTGATGCATATCCAAAGAAAAACCCACTTAAGATGATGGTTGATTCATCTGCCCGTGGTAATAAAGGAAACATGTGCGACCTTGCTGGTATTCGTGGAATCATGATGACCACATCAGGTAAAGCAATCGAAGTTCCAATCAGAAGCTCATTCAAAGATGGTCTTAGTGTTATTGAATACTTTATTTCTACTCGTGGTGGTCGTAAAGGTATGGTCGACAAGGCTCTTAAAACAGCGGATGCTGGTTATCTAACAAGAAGACTTGTTGATGTTGCTCAAGAAGTTGTTGTTGACGATGAAGACTGCTTTGCAACACTTGGTGAAAAAGTTAAAGGTATGGAAATTTCTCCTATCTACGACGATGAAGCCGAAGTTGAAAGCATTTCAAAAAGAATTGTTGGCCGTGTTGCTGTTAACGATGTTGTTGATCCAAAAACCGGCGAAGTTCTTGCAAAAGCAAACGAAATGATTTCTGAAGAACAATCAATTGCGATTGAAAAAGCAGGAATCAAAAAAGTTAACATCAGAACTGTGTTCACATGCCGTAGCAAATATGGTGTTTGTGCAAAATGTTATGGTCGAAACATGGCAAGTCGTGATCTTGTTCAAGTTGGTGAAGCTGTTGGTATTATCGCAGCTCAATCAATTGGTGAACTTGGAACACAGCTAACCATGAATGTCTTCCACGGTGGTGGTACTGCATCTGCTGATGACATCACACAAGGTCTTCCTAGAGTTGAAGAAATCTTCGAAGCTAAAAAACCTCATGGTGTTGCTGTTATTTCAGAAGTTGCCGGTGTTGTTAAAACTGCTGACGAAGCAAAACAAACAGTTGTTATTGTGACAAGCGATGGCACTGAAGTTGTTTATAATACTCCTTATGGAGCTAAATATAAAGTTGAAAAAGGAAGCAAAGTTGAACCTGGTAGCTTGATTACTGAAGGTCCAATTGATCCAAAAGAACTTCTTCTCATCAAGGGTGTTAAAGAAACACAAGATTATATGATGAGAGAAGTATTGAAGGTGTATAAGAAATCTTCTTGTGAAGTTAACGACAAACACCTTGAAATCATCATTCGTCAAATGCTTAAAAAGGTTAAAGTTGTTGATGCTGGTGACACAGATATGCTTCCAGGTGAAATTGTTGACATCTTCAGATACGAAGAAGAAAACGAAAGAGTTCTTTCTCGTGGTGGAGAACCAGCAACAGTTAAGAGAGTTCTTCTTTCAATCACCAAATCAGCTCTTGCAACAGATAGCTTCTTGAGTGCTGCATCATTCCAAGAAACAGTTAGAGTTCTTACTGATGCTGCAATCAAAAACAGTGTTGATCCACTTGTTGGTCTAAAAGGCAATGTCATCATTGGTAAACTTATTCCTGCGGGAACAGGTCTCAAGAGATATCGTGATGTCACACCAACTGAAGTTGGCAGCTATGGTTCAACAGAAGTTAAAGTTGAAGATTAATTATAAAAGATGGCTATTAGTCACTTCATTTTGAAACTAGGGTTATAATTAGAGAATTAGAAAAATATCTAGTTCTCTTTTTTTTGCTACTTTATGCCGTGAAAGGTGCTTGTCTGTTCGAGCGAAGCGAGAACACTTGTATATGACAAGCACACGTCTAAGTGCCGTTATTTTTTTAAAGTATTGACTTTTAATGAGAAACGATATATAATAATTAAAGTAAAGGAGAATTATTATGAGAGATACTGAAATTGTAAAAATGATTTTAGAGGAGAATTCTTTTAAATCTAAAATGAAATTAGCGGAACTTGTTGGTTATGACAGATTAAAGGCAATGGTAACAGAAATTAGATTTTCAGGAATAAAAATTCCTCATGTAATGGATGATATTCTTGGGTCTTTGCTTGGAGATGAAGAAAAAAGACTTGCTAAATTGCTAGAAGAATCAACTCCAGAACAAGTGGAAGTTTTAGTTAGAGCTTTTGGCTCTCAAAAGTGTAAGAGAGTATCAAAATTAATATCAAATCCTGCTAAAGCTCATTTGGTTATAGACTATGCTACACCGATGAGTTGTAAAGAGAGTGAAGACTTTGTTACTAAAATTGAAGAAACAGGTGTAACCAATTATAAATTAGCTCAAAAAATGGTTATAATAAATGGACTCGAAAAGACTGAAAAAGATATTGTAGTAACTGGTTATTCTAGACCTGTAAAACATATTGTTGCAGATGTTATGGGACCTTTAAGAGCAAACAAATCAGAAAATACACTTTAATAAAAAAGACGCTTAATTAGCGTCTTTTTTCACTAGTTTCAAAAGGAATAACCCTTTAGCCATCTTTTTTTATACATTGAGATATAAAATATTTACATTTTTGCAGTTTTGTTTTATAATAACGATATATGGAGATATAAAAATGGAATATGTTAGTTTACGTCAAATGAAAAATAAATTAAGAGATGAATTTATTGACAAAATTACAATGAAAGATGTTGAGATGGACATTAAAGCTAGTTTGTTTGTTCTAGAAAAAAGGATAAAAGGGGACGAAGATCAAATAAGAGAGTTTATTAATCATTTATATTCCCAAATTTCAAAATATAATGCCAATACTGATGGCAAAAATCCACCAAAAGCAATTTCAGATCCTGATGTTGCAGCCGCTTTGTTTAATCTTTCAAATCCTAAAAATGATATGACAACATCAAAACTAATGTTAATTCTTTCTGAAGAATTAAAAAACAATAGAAACTTCATGAATCAATTGTTTAATAGTGCAATAACCAATGAAAAAGACTTTGACAAGAAACTTAGAAAAAGTGAAATTGTTGCAATGAGAACCGGTGATCAGTTGGCTGCAAATGAAGCTTATTGGATAAACAATTTGGCTGCTCTGCAAGAATCAGGCTTGGAAATGTATGCAAAAGATTCCTTAAAGTATATGAATGAAGATCTAAAAGCTGACAAAATGGCAATGAGATATATGCTCAAACAAAACCCTTATATTTTGCCAGTTGTTTCAGGTGAAAACCTTAAAGATCCTGTGTTTGTTGCAAGAATAGTTCATGATAATGACCTATATGTTAGAGACAGAAGACTATATTCTGTTATTGGTGCAAGCACACTTGTTGAGGTTAAAGATATTATGAAAGAAGGCGAAGTTTTAACAGAAGAACAAGATTCATTGATAGTTTCAGCAATTTCAACTTTGACAAAACCAAAAACACAAACAGCAAGACAAGAAAGAACTGTTAAAAGAATGTCAGCAAGCATTGTTTCTCAACAACCAAGAAGAGGCAGCGGTGTTATTAAATCTCCAGACGGAAGGACTTACACCAGAGGTCATGTTGGTGACCCTGCACACGAAAGACACTAAAAAAAAGAAGTGATTATTCACTTCTTTTTTTGTGTTAAATTAATGAATTAAACATGTTTGTTAATCTTTCTTTAACAGTTGTTTCTCCCAAAAGTTTCATGATTGAGCAAAGGTCTGGAGTTGTTGTTCTTCCTGTGATAGCAAGTCTAACAATATTGCAAGCATCTGCCACATTCCCTGCATAGGCTGTTGGGTTTGCTTTGTATTCTTTGTTGTCTGCAAAGTTGTTTGAAAGTGCAACTGCTTTAATATTTGCAAACCATTCTTCTTTACTTTGATTGATGTCATAGCTTAAGATATAATCTTTCAAAAATTCTTTTGTATATTGATTTTTATATTTGTCATCAAGCTCAACAGAAACAGGATTAAACATATAATCATATAAGTTTTGAACTTGGCTCCAAGCATAAATATCTTTTCTAGGGCGATCTCCACCACGGTCAATATTAAATAGTGCCACAGCTTTATCTTTGTTTTGAATTAACACTTGAGCATATTCTGGATTATATTTTTTAGCCCAAGTCAACAATTCGTCATAAACTTGATTTGCAGTGTATCTGCTAATTATTGTTTTTGAGATATTATTTAGCTTATCAAAGTCGAACATTGGGTTATTGCTGCCAATTTTTTTGATTGAAAAATCAAAATCGTTAGCATTAGCAAATGGATTTTTCGCTCTCCATTGCTCAAAATCGCTGTTAAGAAGATTTAGAACATATTCAATCACAACTTCAACAGGATAGCCCTCTTCAATATAAAATCTAACATCAGCCTCAGGGTCTTTTCTTTTTGAAAGCTTTCTTTTGTTTCCATCGTCATTTTTGCTAATAACTGGTGTGTGTGCATATTTTGGAGCTTTCAAGCCTAGTGCATTAAATATTTCTAAGTGAGCAGAAGTGCTAGGATACCATTCTTCACCACGAACAACTGTTGTTGTTCCCATCAAGGTGTCATCAACAACATGGGCTAGGGCATAAGGTGGAATACCATTACTCTTAACAAGAACAATGTCTTTTCCGTTTTCCCTTATAACTCTTTTGCCTTTAATTTGGTCCATAAAGTCATGTGCAACAGCTGGGTCACCAACTGACAAAAGTTTCAAAGCCCATGGCTTGCCGGCCTTAATATTCGCCTCAATTTGCTCAAAAGATAGGTTCCTGCAAGCTGTGTCATGTTCGGTTATTGTATCGTTTTCAGCAAGGTCTTTCTCTCTTCTGTCCAAAACATCTTGTTTGCTTTCACTCTTTTCACAGAAGCATGGGAATGCTCTGCCTCTTTTTACTAATTCTTTAGCAAAAGCATGGTATATTTCTGTTCTTTCACTTTGAACATAGCTGCCATATTCACCAACTTGAGGATTTTTAGAACCAGCAAATCCTTCGTCTGGTTTTACACCATAATAGCAAAGCATGTCATAGGCAACATCACTTGCCCCTTCAATAAATCTTTTTTGATCGGTGTCTTCAAGTCTCAAATAAAACACACCATTGGTTTGTTTTGCTGTTCTTTGACTGATGAGTGCACTGTATAGATGACCAATATGCAAAAAGCCTGTAGGACTTGGTCCAAGTCTGGTCACTTCAGCACCTGCTGGCAAATTTCTGCGAGGATATTTGGTCATGTAATATTGCATGTCGTGCTTAACAGCAGGATATAGCAATTCTGCGAGTTTGTTATAATCCATAATTTCTCCAATATTATATTTATTTTTTATTGTCTTTGCGGTTTTGTTTTTTATAATTATTTTTATCAATATTCTTTGCCTTAAAAACTGCAAAAATTATTAAATTTTATTAATAATTATGCTAATTTTTCAAATAATTGTTGAAAATTTTGCAAATTTATTATTTATCTAAATCTATTTCATCAAGAAAGGTTGCTTGCAAATCTGCAATGTGAGTCATAACAGCAAGAGGGAATTTGTTATATGCATTGCTATAATCAATGCTGCCTCCTTGAACACGGGTATCAAAACCGCCCATGTGCCAGTTGATTGCCATTGCTTCTTCTCTTGTTAAACGAAAGTAGCCGTTTATGATATACACACTTTTTTCGCCGTGTCCATAAGGAAGTTGATCATCAACGGTGTAGTATGGTTTTTGAACCCAAACACCATCTTCTTTCACATTTCGCATTTCTGTTTTATAGTATCCAGTTTTGCAAATGTCGTGAAGTAGTCCACAAATTGCAACTGATTCAGGGTTGTAGCCACCTTCGCCATATTCAGTTAACATAAGTTTTTCAAGTCTTTCATAAACATTCAAACTATGTTGGCAAAGGCCACCTTCTTCACTCAAGTGATATCTTGTGCTGGCAGGTGCCACAAAAAAGTCTGTTGAGCAAAGCCAATCAATAAATTTGTCAATGCCTTCACGGTGCACATTTGATTTTAGAATATTGATGAAATCCTCTTTGTTTTGTTCAATAATTTCTCTTTCCATAAAAATAATCCTTATAACAAGACAATTATACACCAAAAAAACAGCATGTGCAAGTTATTAATAATTTTATTATTAATTGTTAATAAGTAAAAAAACGAAGGCTTATCCTTCGTTTATGAAATGTTTAAGAAATTCATTATTCCCTCAAAAATTGAATTTACAACTTTTTCTTGATAAGACGGGTCTAATAAAAGTGCTTCATCTCTGGCATTGCTCAAAAATCCGCATTCGGCAATAACACTTGGGCTTTCTGTGCATTGAAGCATATAATAGTCTCCAACACTGGCAACAGAGTTGCTTGCTTCTAGGTTTTGAGCGAATTGTAATTGAATGCTTTCTGCAATTTGTCTGCTGATGTCGCTTGTTTTGTCATAAAAAACTTTTGCACCTCTTAATGTGTGGTTAGTGTAGCTATTCATGTGAACACTCACAACCATGTTTGGGCGAATTTTATTAATCATTTCTTTTCTTAATTTCATGTCTTGTTTTTTGAATCCTTTTCCAGAACCTTGGGCAAGACTATTGTTGTCGGTTCGGGTCATTATCACCTTGATTCCAACTGTTCTTAATTTGTCTGCGAGCATAAGTGACAGTTTTAAGTTAAGGTCACTTTCTTTAACTTTTGTTTTATATCCTATGCTGCCGGGGTCGGCTCCTCCATGGCCGGGGTCAACAACAATTGTGTAGTTGATGCTTGGTGGGGTATATGCTGAATTTTCGTCATTTGCTGCAAAAGCAAAAGAGGCAGAACCTGCTTCAAAAAACACAATTGATAAAATCAGCAAAATAAGTCGATAAAAAAATTTCATATATTTCCTTTGGCACAGGTTTTATACCTTGCAAAAAATCTGGCTTAATGTTATAATGTGTTTATAAGGAAAAAATATTCGTGGAAGTTCTAAAAAAATATTCTGAAGCAGAAATGTTAAACACCAATCCACAATCGTTGGCATTGGTTGGAGATGCAGTGTTTAGCCTTTATGTGCGAGATTTTGTATTGATGAATCACAAAATAAATGCAAATTCGCTCACAAAAATGGTAAATTCTGTTGTAAATGCAGGAAATCAGTATAAAATTTATCGCAAAATTGAAAATTTATTGACTGAAACAGAAATTGAATTGTGTCACAGAGCAAGAAATTCAAACATGCATAGCAAAGCAAAAAATTATTCTGTGACTGAATATATTTATGCAACTGCATTTGAAGCATTGCTGGGATATTTATATTTGACAGACAAAAAAGAACGATTAAATGAAATATTAAAACTTTCTGTGGAGACTATATGAAATTAGAAGGTAAAAATTCAGTTAGAGAAATTATTAGCAGCGGCAAAAATATCAACAAACTTTTTGTTTTGGACGGCACAACAGATTCTCAAATTAGAGAATGGGTGGCTGTGGCAAAAAAGAATCATGCAAAAATTGAATGGGTAGACAAAAAGACACTAGACAAACTTAGTGTGACTGGTCATCACCAAGGTATCATTGCAGAAACTGTTGATTTTGAATATGATGACCTTGATGAAATATTAAACAAAGAAGGCGACTTACTTCTTGTTTTGCTTGATGGATTGCAAGATCCTCACAATCTTGGAAGTGTCATCAGAGTGGCAGAATGTGTTGGTGCTGATGCAGTTGTGATTCCGAGTCGAAACAGTGTGGTTGTGAATGAAACGGTTATCAGAGTTGCAGCTGGGGCAAGTGCTCACATGCCAGTTTGCAAAGTTGGAAACCTAAACACAACAATTGAAAAACTCAAAAAGAAAAATGTGTGGGTTTTTGGTGCAGACATGGACGGTGAACCAATGTATCAAACAAACCTAACCGGGCATGTTGCAATTGTTATTGGGGCAGAAGGCTCGGGATTAAGCAAACTCACAAGAGAACTATGTGATCAAATTGTGAGCATTCCTATGAAAGGAAAAGTTAATTCATTAAATGCAAGTGTTAGTGCTGGAATTTTATTATATGAAGCATTAAGACAAAGGAGTAAGTAAGTTGAATTTGTCTGGTATTGAACTGGAAAATTTAATAAAAAGTTATGCCAACACCATAAGATCAATCTGTCGAAAATATTATTTGGCAGGTGGCAGCGAAGAAGATCTTTTTCAAGAAGGTATGATTGGCTTGTTTGAAGCATGCAAAAATTACAAGGGTAATGATGATTATCAAAGTGATCAATTCAAATCATTTGCAAAACTTTGTATCAAAAGACAAATTTATGATGCAATCAAAAAAGCAAACAAAAAGAACAATTTGCCACTAAATCAATACCTTCCAATAAACAAAACTAATTTTGAAAATCATGAATATGAACGAGAAGATTTGTTGTTTTTAGAAGACGAACAAAATCCTGAATATTTGTTTTTAGACAAAGAAGAACACGATGAAAAAGTGCTTGAGTGCAAAAGCAAATTAAGCGAGTTTGAAAATCAGGTTTTGGCACTTTATTTGGCAGGAGAAAGACAATCAGAAATTGCAAAAACTCTGAATAAATCAGTTAAAAGCATAGATAACACCATTCAAAGAATAAAAAATAAGGTTAGGTTGGGTAAGGAATAATGTATTTAGCACTATATAGAAAATATCGACCAAAAAAATTTGTTGATGTGATTGGTCAAAACCACATTATCACAACATTAAAAAATCAAATTGCAAATGACAGAGTTGGACATGCATATTTGTTTTGTGGAAGCAGAGGAACTGGTAAAACCAGTACTGCTAAAATTTTTGCGAGAGAAATAAACTGTTCTTGCAAAGGTTCTGAAAAATGTGTATTTTGCAATGACGAATTGAGTTTGGACATTTTGGAAATTGATGCTGCCAGCAACAATGGTGTTGATGAAATCCGTGATTTAAGAGAAAAGGTTAAATACCCACCTGTTGATGGAAAATATAAAGTTTATATCATAGACGAAGTTCACATGCTTTCACCAAGTGCATTTAATGCTCTTTTGAAAACATTAGAAGAACCTCCAAAACATGCAGTGTTTATTTTGGCAACAACCGAAGTTCACAAACTTCCTGCAACAATTCTTAGCCGTTGCATGAGGTTTGACTTTAAGTTAGTTAGTGTTGAAGACTTATCTCAACTTTTGGTGAAAGTATTTAAATCAGAGGGTGTAGAGTTTGACGAACAAAGCATAAATTTGATAGCGAGAGCAGGAGAAGGAAGTGTTCGTGACACATTGAGCATTGCCGACAGATGTGTAAGCTTTGCAAGTGGAAAACTGTCTGCAAAAGTTGTTGTTGAAGTTTTGGGAGCAACCGAAAAACAAAGCTTGATTGAAATTGCAGACTGTGTTTTGAATAAAACAGTGGGTGACACTCTTTTGAAACTTGACGAAGTATTGTCTGGTGGAAAAAGTCCTTTGGTTTTAAGCAAGGATTTGGTATATTATTTCAGAGATTTGCTTGTGATTAATGCCTTAAAAGAAAGAGCTGACAGCATGATTATTGCAAATGCTGACGACTATGCAAAAATGAAACAGCAAGCAATTGATTCAAACTATGCAAAAATTGCAAAAGCTATTGAACTAATTAGTGCTGTTGAGGCAGAGTTAAGATATTCTGTTCAACCAAGAATAGTTTTGGAAACTTGTATTATTAAGCTATTCGCTCAAGAATCTTTGGAAGAAAGATTGCAAAAGCTAGAAAAATTGCTTGCTGGTGGAATCCCACAAACAAGACCAACCGAAAAACCAGCAATGGACAAACCTGCTGTCTTTATGCAAAGCAGAGAACCTGTTGCAAGCAAGGTTGAAGAACCAGCTGCACCTTCTGCAAATGGTGACAAGCTTTTAGGGCAACTTCTTGCATATTTAAGAGAACAAAAAATGATGAGTTTGTTGATGGCTTGCAGACAAATAAACAGAATTGTCATTAATGAAAAAACGGCGATTTTTAACATTAAAGATCCTTCTGCTATTTCTATGTTGCAAACAGACAAATATGCAAAAGTTATCAGTGATTATTTAGACAATTTTGGTTTCAAATGGAAAATTGCTGGAGCAACGGCAACAACTGGGGATTTGGGTGAACTTTCTCGAAAACTTGGTGGAAAATTGGAAATCCGTTAAAATATTTGATTAAGAAATTTATTTTTGGTATATTACAAACAAGG
>JAZNPU010000104.1:0-8158 GCA_045589795.1 Clostridia bacterium | reverse complement strand
GCCATTCCTAAAATTCGAGGCATTCGGGCACTAGCTTCTGCTAAAATGTCAAACAAAAACAAAACAAACAAAATTTCAATAAGTGGTGGAAAACTTATTCCTTGAATGCTGCTAAGCAGTGTGACAAGAAAATTCAAAGGTAAAACTTTATAGTGAAAACTCTGCAGTGCCACATATATGCCTGGGAGCAGAAAACCAAGGGTTAGTCCAAGGATTCTTAGCAATCTTAGCGATGTTGCTCTGGCTGGAACAGAGTAGTAGTCTTCAGGGCTTTGAAGATCCTCAATCAAAATATAAGGAACTGTTAAAACAATTGGAGAGCCATCAACAAAAATAGAAATTCTTCCTTCTAAAATTCTGCTTGCAACAACATCAGGTTTCTCGCTATTGCCAACTCTTTTCAAAAAACTAAGTTTGCCTTGTTCTAAAAAGGATTCGATATAATAACTGTCTAAAACCCCATCAATATTGATATTTTTTAGTTGAGTTATTAACTGTTTTAGTAAATCTTTGTTGGCAAGGTTTTTCAAATAAACAACTGCGATTTTGGTTTTTGTTTCCTCACCAATAATGATGTTTTTAATTGAAAGGTTAGGGGATTTTATTTTTCTGCGAATCATGCTCAAATTTGTGTTGAGGTCTTCAACAAAACCTTCTCTTGGGCCCTTGGTCACTTGGCTTGTTGGTGGTTCAATTATGCCCCTTGTGTTGTAGCCTGCAACACTTATTGCAAGTGCTGATGAACTGTTTTCAATAAAAATCAACACCATGCCGTCTAGAATGTAATTTATGCCTTCGTTAACTTGGTATATTTGATGAATATTACTAGCAGAAAGAAGGTTTTTTATTTCATCAATATTTTCAATATTGTTTGCTTCAACAATGGGAGAAATTATGCTTTGTGAAATATAATTTTTGTCTGCAAGGCAATCAATAAACAAAAAAGAAATGGTTATCCCGTTCTTTTGTATTTGTCTTTGAGATATATCTGCTTCTTGCGAAAATTTAGACAAAATTGTCTTTGTTGAGAATATATTTTTCATTATGTTTATTATTTATCTTTTTTTTGTTTTTATGTGGCGAAATCCCATTATTTGTTTGAAAGCAGAACTTATGTGTGTTAAAATAATAATGAAAGGAGAAAGATTATGAACTATTTTGAAAAAGGTAATGAACTATATATTGCAAAAATTAGAGAAGATGCAATTGTTCCAACAAAAAGAGATGAAGATGCTGGCTATGATATCTATGCAAACTTTGATGGTGATGTGTTTGTAATCCCAAATTTGTCAACAATTCCAGTTCCAACTGGTGTTGCATTGGCTTGCAGTAGTGATTATTATATTCAAGTTGAAGAAAGAGGTAGCACAGGAAAAATTGGCCTTAAAAAAAGTGCTGGTGTTTTTGATAGTGGCTATCGTGGTGAATATTTTATTTTGTTAACAAATGCAAATAAATATGACATTGTAATTAGTAAAAAAACAGCAGAAGAACTGGGAAAAACTTTTGTTTGTGCAGGAAAAAAATATAAAACTAAAAATTGCATGATTTATCCATATAGCAAAGCTATTGCCCAACTTGTTGTTTTGCCAATTCCAAAAATGGAAAGTAAGGAAATCTCTTACGAAGAATTAAAGAATATTCCTTCTCTTCGTGGAGATGGCAAATACGGTAGCAGTAAAAAATAATCAATAACAAAAAAAAGCTCTCAATCGAGAGCTTTTTTATTTGCTTAAATTAATCTTTGAACTTAATTCTTTCTGTCACCAAGAACATTGCATTGATTAGTGATGGAGCAATCAAAGCTAGGATAATCACAAACAATGTGTGAGATAGATCCAAGGCAACTAGTCCAAAGAATGATGGGATTGCAAGAATCAACACAACACAAAGAACAAACATAATTGAGCATACAACAGCCATTAAAGGTTTGAATGGTTTGCATAGGCGAATCAACATTGCAAGACCAGTGAATGTGATTGTGACTGTTAACATTGTTGTTATGCTTTCAGAAAGAAGAGATCCATCAACAAGCAAGCAGAAGACATAGATTGCAATAGCATTAATAATAAGTGTTAAGGCACCTGGAAGGGCATTTTTGATAAGGTTAAAAATGAATTTTCCTTCAACAGGTTTGTCGTTTGGTAGAAATGCCATAAAGAATGATGGAATTCCGATAACAAACATTTCAAGCATTAGCATGTTGATTGTTCGAAGTGGATAGGTTAGTCCAGCGAACAAAATCAAAACAGAAAGAATAATTGTAAACAGTGTTTTCATAAAGAAGAGAGCACTTGCCTTTTGCATGTTATTGATAACTCGTCTTCCTTCTAAAACGGTTGCAGGCATGCTACTGAAGTTGCTATCTAGTAAAATCATATGAGACACACTTCTAACAGCTTCATTACCACTTGCCATGGCGATTGAACAGTCAGCTTCTTTCAAAGCCAAGATATCGTTCACACCGTCACCGGTCATGGCAACTGTGTTTCCTGTTGACTTAAGAGCCTTAACCAAAATGGCTTTTTGTTCTGGGGTCACTCTGCCAAAAACTGTATATTTATTTGCGGCAGCAATAACTTGTTTTTCGTTTAAGCCTTCAAGGCTGATTAAGTTTTCTGTTCCAACAACTCCAACTCTTTTTGCAATTTCTGCAACAGTTAATGGGTTGTCACCAGAAATAATTTTGATTTGAACATGGTTGTTTTTGAACCATTTGATTGTTTCAACGGCATCATCTCTGATTCTGTCTTCCAAAATCAAGATTGAAACAGCTTTTCTTGCCGCTGGAACGGTTTCTTTGTTGATTGAATCCTTACTGTGTGCAAGAAGTAAAACCCTATAACCATCTTTTGAATATTGTTCAATCATGTTATTGAGTTTTTCGTCCGGGTTGTTTGGGATTACAAATTCTGGAGCACCCATGATATATGTTCCGGCATTTTCAAATGTTGCGGCACTAAATTTTCTTGTTGAAGAGAATGGGAGTGTTGCAACTGGTTTGAGTTCTTTGTTATAACCAAAGTAGTTAATCAATGCCTGGCTGGTTTGGTTGTTGTCTCCAAGTGCAGACAACAAGCTTCCCATGATTCTTTTAAGTGTAAATTCTGTGTCTGCCAGTTGCAAGCAGTTATAAACCTTCATGGTTCCGTCTGTGATTGTTCCGGTTTTGTCAAGACATAAAACATTAACTCTTGCCAACATTTCAACACAATACAAGTCTTGAACAAGGGCTTTTTTGCGGGCAAGTTTGATAACGGATAGGGTAAGTGAAACACTGCAAAGCAAGAACATTCCAGAAGGAATCATTCCCATTAGGCTTCCTGCTGTGCTGGTGATTGTTTCAGTTAAGCTTCCGTCGGTTCTGACGAAGTTATTTACATACATCAAAATTCCAACAGGAATAATAATAAAGCAGATTATTTTGATGATGTTATGCAAAGATGCGAACAATTCTGATTTTGGTCTTTTATATTTTTTAGCTTTTGCTGCAAGTTGTTGAATATAGTTGGCTTTTCCAACTTTTTCTGCTCTAACATATGCATGTCCTGAAACAACAAAGCTTCCGGCCAAAACTGTGTCGCCAACTTTCTTTTTGATTGGTTGGCTTTCACCAGTTAGCATGCTTTCGTTAACTTCAAGAGAACCTTCAATGATCACACTGTCGGCAACAATTTGCTTTCCTGTGGTTAAAATGATGACATCGTCAATGACAACTTCGTTTGTTGAAATTGTTATTTCTTCACCTCCACGAACCACTTTAACGGCAGGAGCTGTTAACAAACTTAATTTTTCGATTGTCAGCTTTGCTCGAATTTCTTGAATGATACCAATTGTTATGTTTGCCAAAATGATAACCATTCCAAGACAGTCTTGGAAAGCTCCAACACACATCAAACTGATTGCAATTGCAAAACATAGCATATTTAAGAAAGTGAAAATGTTTTCAATAAAAATACTTTTATATGTTTTAACATTTTGGTTTGGTGTTTCGTTGGTTTGACCTTTGTTGATTCTTTCTTTAACCTGGTCATCGGTTAGCCCCATTTTGTAGTCAGCTTTAACTCTTTTAACCCTTTTTGGAACAACCTCTGGCTGTTGTTGTTTTTTGAAAGAAAAAGCGAAAGATTTTTTCTTGTCTGTTTGAGCTTTTGCTGTTTTGCTGTTTTTGTCAGTTTCGGTTTTTGTTTTTTTGCTGTTGGTTTTGCTTGCTTTTTTTACTGTAGCTTTGTTTTCAACCTCGGCAATATCCAAATTAACCTTCACAACATCAGCTGCTTCGGTTTCAGGAACCGGATTAACAGCAACTTCTGTTTTTTTGGCTGTTTCTTTTTTTGCTGCTGAAGATTTGGCTTTTTTGTTTTCAGCAGTTGACTTATTAGGTGTTTCTTTTTTTGCCATGCTTTTCTCCTAATTTTATGTATACAAACAAATATTACACAACTTTTGCAAATTTGTCAATTAAATAAGGTTATCAAATAAGTATAACTATATATAATATATAAAAAATTAATGAAATATGTATATTTTACTTAAAATAGAAAATAACACTTGCAAAATGCGATTTTGCATGCTATAATCAAGTCATCAGTTCCTTGCTGTGCAGTTTTTGCATAGCCGAATGAGTCCATAAGGAGGTAAAAACATGAAATCTTACGAAATGCTATACATCATAAGTGCAAACTTAACTGACGAGCAAAAAGAAGCATTGGTTAATAAGGTTAGTTCAATTGTTGAAAACAACGGTGGTGTTGAACTTAATGTTGAAAAATGGGGTGTTAAAAAATATGCATACCCAATCAACTACACAACCGAAGGATACTATTGCCTAGTTAACTTCAAAGCTAATGTTGATGCAATTAAGCCAATTTCAGATTTGCTTAACATCACAGAAAATGTTGTTAGACACATGATCGTTGCAAAATAGTCATTGACTACAATATTTTATTAAAAGGAGAAAAGTTATGAATAAAGTTTTATTAATCGGAAACTTAACTAAAGACCCAGAACTAAGCACAACCACAAATGGTGTATCTCTTTGCAAGTTCACACTTGCTGTTCCAAGAAAATACACTAGCAACAGTGGTGAAAGAGAAGCTGACTTCTTGCCAATCGTTGTTTGGAGAGGTCAAGCTGACAACTGCTACAAATATCTTAAAAAAGGTAGCAAATGTAGCATTACTGGAACAATTCAAACTAGAGTTTACGACACACCAGATGGCAGCCGTAGATATATGACAGAAATTGTTGCAGAAGAAGTTGAATTCATTTCAACCCGCAATACAGGTGCAGATGATGTTGACGGTGAACCAGAAGCTAAACCAGCTGATGTTGTTAATAAATTCGAACCAATTGATGATGACAACTTACCATTTTAATTAATAAAAATTTATAGGAGAATATCATGAATAAGAAAATCGTAAAAAACGATGTCGATGATAAAAACCCTAAGAAAGCTCGTAAGAATGTAAAAAAAGTTTGCTCATTCTGTGCAGAAAAAAATGCAATTGATTATAAAGATGTTGCTAAGCTTCGCAGATATATGACAGAAAAAGGCAAAATTCTTCCAAGAAGAACAACAGGCCTTTGTGCTAAGCACCAAAGAGAACTTCAAGCTGCAATCAAAAGAGCTAGGGTTATGGCATTGCTTCCATACAAAACAATATAAAAAAATGAAATCGCTGATTACAAGCCATGCTTATAGTTAGGCGATTTTTTTTGGACGAACATTAATTTTTTCTTACCTATTGGAAACAACAAATTTATTCCACAGAATAATAGATACATTTATCTTAACGAAGAATTTGAATAGGAAGAAAGAATAAACAAAGAAAAAGCAAAAAATAGCTTAAAACACACTCTGGCAAGGGTGTGTTTTTATTTTTCTACAAATTATTATTCTTTTAATGAGTATTTGCAGAATTCTTAACTTTTTAAGTGTTTTTTGCTTGAGGCATAAAGGAAAAACTGCAAAAAATAATAAAATTAACTACAAAAATAGTGAATTTTTGCAAATGTTTATGTTGTTATTTGCGATTTTCTAGAAAAAGTTTTTGCAATTTGCTTGGGCACAATATCTTGACAGTTTACTAAATTAAGTCTATACTTAATTGTAGTAATTTTTTAGTGGAGATTTGACATGGCAAAAAAAGAAACACCAAGAGTTTTACCAAACAACCTAGAAGCAGAACAAGCCGTTTTATGCAGTGCACTTATTGATTCACTTGCTGCCGAAAACATTATGGCTCAGCTAGAACCAAAAGATTTTTATAGTGAAACACACAGAACAATTTTTGAATGCATGAAAACCTTATATCATGCAAATCGTCCAATTGACTTTATCACAGTTGTGGATGCTCTTGAAAAGAAAGATTTGCTTGAAACAGTTGGTGGAATTAATTATATCACCAGCTTGTCAAATGCTGTTCCAAGTAGTGCATATCACAGCCATTATTCTGGAATTGTAAAAAGAGACAGTGTTTTAAGACAGCTTATTGAAACTTGTTCAAAAATCACTTCTAAGGCATATGAAGCTGACAGCACAGATGTTCTTAGCGAAGCAGAAAAAGCTCTTTATGAACTTGGTGAAAAGGGCACAACAAGTGGTCTTGAAAACATGTCAGGGGCTTTCAATGAAGCAATGAGCATTTTTGAAGAAATAAACAAAGATGGCAATAGCAAAAGAGGTGTTCGCACAGGGTTTATTGCTCTTGACAAAAAAATTGGTGGTCTTCAAAAAACAGACTTGATTATTATTGCGGCTCGTCCTGGTATTGGTAAAACCAGTTTGGCGATGAACATTGTAAGCAATGCAGCAATTGAAGATAAAGCTAAATGTGCAATATTCAGTCTTGAAATGGGCAGGGAACAACTTGCTCAAAGAATGCTTTGTTCTGTGGCTGGAGTTGATATGAGTCGTGCAAGAACAGGTGAACTTACCGAACAAGATTGGGTTAAACTTTGGAAAGCTCAGAAAAAGCTTGCTGACACTCAGATTTATTGTGATGACAATAGTCTGAACAAACCTTCTCAAATTTTGGCAAAATGTCGCAAACTAAAAAGAGAAAGAGGTCTTGATTTGGTTGTTGTTGACTATTTGCAATTAATGACTGGCGATACAAAAACAGACAACAGACAAAACGAAGTGTCTGACATGAGCCGTCAGATGAAAATTTTGGCAAAAGAAATTGATGTTCCGGTTATTGTTCTTTCTCAATTGTCTCGCTCTGTCACTCAAAGACAAGATAAACGACCAATTTTGAGTGACCTTAGAGAATCTGGTGCAATTGAACAAGATGCCGACATGGTTATATTCATTGACAAAAAAGATCAGGCAGACGATGAAGCAATCAAGAGTGACAGCTATGTTGCTGAACTTATCATTGCAAAATTCCGTAATGGTCAGCCAGGAAGTGTCAATGTTGGTTGGGATGGCAACAGAGTTAGCTTTGTTAACCTTGCAAGTGATCAAAACCAAAAAAGTTTGGAACAAACTTATGAAGCAATGCACGAACAAAACCCTATTGTTCCTGCAGACTTTGATGCTTTTGCAGATGTTCCAGTTAGTGAACTAAATGATTATGATGGATTCATGCCTCCTCTAGATTTTGATGATAGCATGGTTCCACCATCAGACGAAATATTTGATAATTAAAGGAAGATTTATGGCATTAAGAAGTAATCCTATTGAAGCAACAAACTTCATAGAATCAGAAATAAACAAAGATATTGAAGATGGCAGAGTGAGTGAGTGTGTTCAAACCCGCCACCCACCAGAACCAAGTGGCTATATGCATATTGGACATGTTAGAAATATTGTGCTTAACTATGGCCTAGCAGAAAAATACAACGGTATTTGCAATTTGCGATATGACGACACAAACCCAAGCAAAGAAAGTCAAGAATTTGTAGAATCAATTCAAGAAGATGTTAAATGGCTTGGATATCATTGGAACGAAATTCACTATGCAACTGAATATTTTCAACAAAACTATGAAGTTGCTGTTAAGTTAATAAAAGATGGCAAGGCCTATGTAGACGACTTGTCAGCAGAAGAACTTTCTGCATATAGAGGAACTTTGACACAGCCTGGCAAAAACAGCCCTTATAGAGATAGATCTGTTGAAGAAAACTTGGATCTTTTTGAAAGAATGAAAAA
>JAZNPU010000103.1:0-3697 GCA_045589795.1 Clostridia bacterium | reverse complement strand
AAAAAATATAAGACCACCTGCTGGTGGTCTTTTTTATTGCTTAAAACCAACACAAATATGCTTTTTGCCGTGATAAACAGCATCAAATATCTATTTTGTTTTTGACAAGTAGCGGGAAAATATAATATAATTACTATGTATAAATTATTCTATAATTTAACAATTTTGTTTTATACAACCCTAAGGAGAAATTTATGAAGGTTCTAGTTTCAACCGACACCTCATGTTTGATTGATTATCAAACTTTGAAAAAATACGAAATCAGCATTTTTCCACTCAATGTTATCATTGATGGTGAAGAATATCTAGATGGCATCACAATCAACCAAGATCAACTTAGAGATGCCATGAGAGCAAACAAAAAAATAAAAACATCAACACCACCTCTTGGTGAAATAATTGAGTATTTCGAAGGACTTTTTGCAAAAGGTTATGATCACATTATTCATTTCACAATTTCAAGCAAATTGTCTTCAATGAATTCGTTGTTTAACAATGTGGCAAGTGATCACTTTGCAGGCAAAATCACAGTGATTGACTCTTATTCTTTGTCTTCACTTATGCTATCACATGTTTTGTTTGCATATGACGAAGTTCAAAAAGGCACTGACCCAGAAAAAATTAAAGAATTGGTGGAAGAAAGAAAACAATCAAACTGCATTGTGTTTATTCCAGAAAACCTAACAGCACTCAAAAATGGTGGTAGAGTTTCTCCAGCAATCGCAACCATTGGAAACATTATCGGAATTAAACCTCTTATGACTTTACAAGATGGCAAACTAGACAAAGAGGGCATGGTTAGAAATTCCAAAAAAGCAATTCTAGACAAAATAATTGAGTTTTCAACAACAATGCCACTTTCTGATTATGATTATTTCCTATTGTCTTTTGATGCAAATCCAGCAACACTTGACTATCTAAAAGCAAAAGCTGCTGAACTTTTTGGAGAAAATGTTTTAATTGATGGTGTTCTTCCAATTAATGTTTGTGCTCACTGCGGGCCAGGAACAGTTGGTTTGATCGCCTCTCCAAAAATTAATGGAAAATCACTACACGAATATATTAAATAGGTGCACAGATGAGTATTGAAATTAAAGAAGTTTTAACAACAAAAGATTTGAAAAAATGGGTAGATTTCCCAAATAAGTTATACAAAAATGTTCCTTATTATGTTCCATTTTTGTTTCCTGACGAAATGGCAACTTTCACAAAAGGCAAAAACCCCGCTTATGACTTTTGCGAAACCAAACTTTATTTAGCTTATAAAGATGGTAAAATTGCAGGAAGAATTGGTGCTCTTGTAAACAAGGCGGCCAATGAAAAATGGGGAACAAATGCAATCAGATTCACCCGCTTTGACTTTATTGACGACTATGAAGTTTCAAAAGCACTATTTGATAAAGTTTTAGAGTGGGGAAAAGAAAGGGGTTTCACAAAGGTTATGGGTCCAATTGGTTTCACAGATTTGGACCACGAAGGAATGCTTATTGAAGGTTTTAATGAACTTAACATGAGTATCACTTTCTATAACCACCCATACTATATTGACCACATGGAAAAATTGGGCCTTGAAAAAGATGTAGACTGGGTTGAATATCAACTTAAAGTTCCATCAGAAATAGACCCAAAATTGGTCAAAATGAGCGAGTTTTTGCAAAAGAGAAATAATTATAGACTTGTCACATATGTTGACCGCACAGTGCTAAAAAATGATGCATTTGAGGCATTTACTGTCATTGATGAAGCTTTCGCAAGCTTGTTTGGAACGGTTCCTCTAACAAAAGAGGTTATCCAGCAAACAATTGAAGACAACATTTCAATTGTTAACATGAAATATGTTTGCTCAATTAAAGACAAAGATGGAAAAATTGTTGCATTTGCATTAATGGTTCCTTCAATTGCAAAAGCCTTAAAAAAATCAAATGGAAGATTACTTCCTTTTGGAATCTTCAGAATTATGAATGCCATATATGGCAAAAATGATACCCTTGAAATGTTCTTGATTGGTGTAAAACCTGAACTTCAAAAGAAGGGTATTCCTGCAATCATCATGCATTATATGCTTGAAACATGTATTGCAAATGGGGTTAAATATTGCGAAACTGGTCCAGAATTAGAACTAAACGAAAAAGTGCAAAGCTTGTGGAAAAGTTTTGACACCCGCAACCACAAACGCCGTAGATGTTGGAAAAAAGAAATTTAAAACATGAGCAAAAAGAAGGAAAAAATACAAAAAAAGAGAAAGGGGCTATTCTTTAGGTTTATACGAAGAATAGCCAATTTTTTCTATGGAAAAAGAAAGTTTGTTGGGATTGAAAATATTCCACAAAAACCTTGCATTGTTGTTGGAAATCATGCACAACTCAATGGGCCACTTACTGCCGAGCTTAAATATCCATATAAAAAGCAAACATGGTGTGTTGGTGCTCTGATGAACATGAAAGAAGCTCCAGCCTATGCCTTAAGGGATTTTTGGGGTTATAAACCAAAGAAATCCCAATGGTTTTACAAGATTTTGGCATATATAGTGTCTCCATTATTGGTTTATCTTCATAAAAATGCCGATACAATTCCGGTTTATAAAGATAATCGTGCTCTTGCAACTTTCAAAAAAACAGGAAGAGCCCTCAAGGAAGGTAATCAAATTATTGTATTTCCAGAATTTCACAAACCTTTTAATGAAATTGTTAATGAGTTTCAAGACAAGTTTGTTGATGTTGCAAGGTTGCATTTCAAAGACACTGGCGAAGAACTTGAATTTGTACCAATGTATATTGCTGCCAAATTAAACACTGTAGTTTTTGGCAAGCCAATCAAATATGATAATGAAATGCCAATTCTAGAACAAAGAAAAGTGATTTGCGATTATCTAAAGCAGCAAATCACAGCAATGGCAAAAGAACTTCCTGTTCACACAATTATTCCTTATGCAAACATTCCAAAAAAACAATATCCAAAATCAAAATAAAAAAACCTGAAGAACTTCAGGTTTTTTATATTTCATAATTTATATAATTTGGCTTGTTTTGTGTTTGACTTTTTGTGCCAATTTTTGAAAATGATCTAATTCCAGAATCATTATTTTTATTAACAGATAATGTAAGTTTTGTCGAACCATGTTTTTCTAACAATTTTTGCTTAAATTCTGTTAGCAACTGGCCAGAAATTCCTTTTCCTCTAAAATCTGGATTGATTCCCATAACTTCAACATGCACATGGTCTTTGTCTTGTTGAGAAAAACACAAAAATCCAACCAAGTTTTCATCTTTCAAAACCAGTTTGCAAGAAATGTCAGACATTTCTTTGTCTATAAATTGCAAATAATCACCCAGCAAAGAATCAAGCAAAACAACATATTGGTTTAGTCCATCAAAGCCAAGCATGTTTTCTTTGTTTTGCCATTGATTAAGTTCTTTTACATATTTTTTATCAAACGAAATAAAATCTAACTTCTTCATGCTTTTATGTTAGCATATTAATGTCATTAAGTCAATAATCAATATAATTTGTATTTTGTAAAAATTTTGTCAATTGTATATTTTTTCAACAAATTAAACAATATCGATTTATGAAATATGTCAAGGGCAAGCCATATTTTTCTTGTTTGCAATAAACTCAATTTTTTCAAAATGATAAATTTGCTTATTTTCACAATGATTATCATAGCATAATATCAAAAATAAAATTGTTTATGCCA
>JAZNPU010000102.1:0-4181 GCA_045589795.1 Clostridia bacterium | reverse complement strand
GCAACTTCTTCTGGTTTAACCAATCCTCCAAAAAGAAAAACTGCACAACAAACAAAAGTAGTAAAAATTGCTACCAAAATTGCATTCAAGAAATGTTTGGTTTTTGTTTGCATTTTTCTCCTATTATTTGTTATTTTGTGCTTTTATATATAAATTATATATAAAATCACAAGCGAAATCAAATTTATATAGGCAGTATTTGTAAAAAAAATAAAAATTTTCAACAAAAAATCCTGCAGATTGCAGGATTTTATTTTTAATTTTTGAATTATTGAGCTTTGTAAGCAACTTTAATTCCAGGTCCCATTGTGCTTGCAAGTGAAATGCTTTTGAAATAAACACCTTTTGCAGCTTGTGGTTTTGCTTTTGCAAGTGCATCGATAACAGCTTCATAGTTTTCTTTAAGTTTTTCAACTCCAAAGCTTTTCTTACCAACAACAACATGGATAATACCAAATTTGTCAAGACGGTATTCAACTTTACCAGCTTTAATATCTTTGATTGCTTTAGCAACATCTGTTGTCACAGTTCCACTCTTAGGGTTTGGCATCAAACCACGAGGTCCAAGAATACGAGCTGTTCTACCAACAAGACCCATCATGTCTGGTGTTGTGATGCAGGCATCAAAACCTAACCAGTTTTCTTTAACGATTTTGTCGATCATGTCTTCAGCACCAACAAAGTCTGCACCATTTGCTTTAGCAATGTCAGCTTTGTCGCCCTTAGCAATAACCAAAACTTTAACTTCCTTACCAGTTCCGTTTGGAAGAACAACACTTCCACGAACTTGTTGGTCAGCATTTTTTGGATCTACACCAAGTTTAACATGAAGTTCGATTGTTTCATCGAATTTTGCAGTTGAAGTTTCGATAGCAAGGCTAAGTGCATCTTCAACTTCATATAGTTTGCTTCTTTCTACTTTTGCAGCAGCAGCAACATAATTTTTTCCGTGTTTCATATGCTCTCTCCTTATTCTACCACAACAATGCCCATGCTACGAGCAGTGCCTTCAACCATGCTCATTGCAGCTTCTAAGCTAGCAGCATTAAGATCTGGCATTTTTGTTTTTGCAATTTCTTGAACTTGAGCTTTAGTTAATTTTCCGACTTTTTCTTTGTTTGGTTTTGCACTAGCAGATTCAAGGCCAAGAGCTTTCTTGATCAAAACTGCTACTGGAGGTGTCTTCATTTCGAAAGTGAATGATCTGTCTTCAAAAATTGTGATTACTACAGGAATAACCAAACCTGCTTGAGAAGCTGATCTTTCGTTGAAATCTTTAACGAAGATACCAAGGTTGATACCAAAAGGTCCAAGACGAGAACCTACTGGTGGAGCTGCTGTGGCTTTACCGGCTGGCAATTGCATTTTAACAACAGCTTTAATTTTTTTAACTGGTGCCATTTTTTCTCTCCTTTACACTATGTGTAATGTGGTTTAATTGATGTGTTAAGATTCCACATCTCCCACTCATATATTACAACCAAGCACACCACTGCTTGATAGTAAACAAATTTGTTTGCGACAATTTCGCAATATTTCAAAACTAGATAACTTCAATTTGGTCAAAATCTAGTTCAACTGGTGTTGGTCTGCCGAACATTTCAACACTTACACGACATTTTTGAGCTTCTGTTTCTACACCCAAAACTTCACCAACAAAACCTTCAAGTGGTCCAGAAATAACTTTAACTTTGTTTCCAACAGCCACTTTGATGTCAATGTTAACTTTTTCAAGTCTCATACGACGAATTTCTTCGTCTGTTAGAGGAATTGGTCTTCCGGCTGGACCAACAAAACCAGTCACTCCACGGGTGTTAACAATACTGTGCCACAAGCTATCTCTGTATCTCATTTTTAACAAAACATAGCATGGAAACATTTTTCTTTGAACAACTTTTTTCTTTCCGTTTTTTTCTTCGATGACATCTTCCATAGGGATTCTTACTTCAACAATATCATCTTGAAGGCCATTTTTTTCAACAAGTTTGTTGATTCCATCAACAACCATGTTTTCATAACCAGTGAATGTGTGAATAATATACCACTTTGCTTCTTCTCTTTCTGCCATAAAAAACTTCCTTATAATTTTATTTTTTTAGCCAACTAAAGACAATAACCAAATGATTAAGGTGTCAATTCCAAAAACAACCAAGCCAAAAATTAACACAACGGCCAAAACCATACCTGTGTTTTTAACTACTGTTGCAAAGCTTGGCCAGCTAACTTTTTTTAGTTCGCTAACGGTTTCTTTTGTTCTGCTTTTCTTTGGTTGCTTTGTTGATTTTTTAGCTGTAGCTTTTTTGTTTTTAGCCAAAGATTTTTTGTTTTCTTCAACTCCAAGTTCTTTCTTGCTTGAAACTTCTTTTTTAGCCATAAAAACTCCTTACAATAAAACTATTTTGTTTCTTTGTGTGCAGTGTGTTTTTTGCAGAATGGACAATACTTGTTTAGAGTGATTCTGTCTGGATCATTCTTTTTGTTTTTGTAATTATCGTAGTTTCTTTGTTTGCATTCTGTGCATTCTAAAGTTATCTTTGTTCTCATTATTTTTTCTCCACAAAAAATTAACACCCTTTGCAAGGTGCGGTATTAATATAACACACCGCTCCGTTGTTGTCAATAAAAAAGCAAAAAATAATTTACATTTTTATTTTATATAATATATTATAAGCACCACAAAGCAAACCCCTTAGTGCTCTTGTTTGTGTATTTTGGCAAATTAAACAACAATCTGTCGTTTTCTGCAACAAAAAACCCTCTTGCGAGGGTTGTTTTATTTTGCAGAAACCACAATTTTAAGTTTTGCAGAAACTCCTTTATATAGCTTAACTGTTGCAATAAAGTTTCCAACTGTTTTAATTGTGTCCACTTCTATTTTCTTGCGATCAATATCAATGCCCTGTTTTGCAAGTTCTTCGCCAATAATGTTTGCATTTACACTTCCAAAAGCTTTTCCGTTTGCACCCACTGGCAAAGACACATTTAGCACAACTGTTTCTAGTTGTTTAGCCATAAGTTTTGCTTGTGCTGTTTCTTCTGCAATTCTGTCTGCTTCTGCTTTTTTTCTGGCATTGTTCACATTAACATTGCCTGCATTTGCAGGAACAGCCAAACCATTTTTGAATAAATAGTTTGTTGCATAGCCATCTGCAACATTGATCACATCACCTTTTTTTCCTTGAGCCTTAACATCTTTTGTCAAAATTACTTTCATAGGTTTTCTCCTTTAGTCTATTCTAACAACTTATCAACAATTTTGTCAATAAATTCCGAGGTATATTTATTTGCCAAATTGTCCAAAATTTATGTCAGAAAAAGGAGATAAATATGTTTGATTTGAAATGCAAACGAGAAGGTTGCAAATATAATAAAAACTGTTTTTGTTCAGCAAAAAAAATTACTATTGGAAAAAGTGCCGAGTGCAAAAGTTATGAAGCAAGCGAAGATGCACACAAGCAAGAAAAAAGCAAAATCAAACAAAGAGCAGTCAGAAACAACACCTTCGTTGACTGCTCTGCTAGCGGCTGTATTTTTAATGCTGATTTGACCTGCATAGCAAACGGAATCACTGTTGCAACCTTAAAAAATCAATGCCCCCAATGCTGTACAATAAAAGTTAAGTGAGGGCATTTTTGTCAGATTTTTCGGCTGTTATGTCTGTCATAACACCTACAAAAGCAACTTCAAAACAGTGTTGAAATTTCAACAGTTTTGTTCGTTCAAAATTTTAGCCAACAAAACAAAAAGTGCAACCATTTGTTGCACTTTTTTCTTCACACTTCTTTTCGATTTTTAGTTTTGATTTTAATTATTTAAGTTCAGCAGTTGCACCAGCAGCTTTGAATTTTTCTTCCATTTCTTTAGCAGCGTCTTTAGCTACGTTCTCTTTAACAACAGCGTTAGGTGTTTCAACAAGAGCCTTTGATTCAGAAAGACCAAGACCAGTGATTTCTCTAACAACTTTGATAACGTTGATTTTGTTTGCTCCGATATCTTTAAGAACAACTGTGAATTCAGTTTTTTCTTCTTCAGCTGGAGCAGCAGCACCTGCAGCAGCAGGAGCAGCAACTGCCATAGCAGCAGCACTAACACCAAACTCTTCTTCAAGAGCTTTAACAAGGTCGTTAAGTTCAATAACTGTCATACCTTTAACATCTTCAATAAATTTCTTTATATCTGCC
>JAZNPU010000101.1:0-3254 GCA_045589795.1 Clostridia bacterium | reverse complement strand
TTCGCGAAGTTTTCTTTTGAGTTCTGCAATGGAGACAACTTTTTCGTCTGTTTGAGCAGACTTTAATTCTTCAAGCAATTCTCTATTTGATTCTTCCATTGGTTGCTCAACCAAAATTTCTTGGGTTTCTAAACTTTTTGGAGGAGTCCTTTCAAAAACCCTTTCTATGGTTGCAGTTCTTGCATTGGTTTCCAATGCTTTTTTTCTGACCCTTGTAAGTTTTGATTTTTTTGCAACCTTAAAAGATCGGTCTTTAGGTTCTTCTTTTTTTGGTTCTTCTTTTTTTGCTGGTTCAGCCTTTTTTGTCTCTTTTTTTTCTTTTTTCTTTTTCTTAAACAATCCGGCTTTACATAATGCCACAAAACACCCAATAATGCAAGCACCAATTATGATGTATGCAATTATGTCCATAAATTACCTCCTACATTTTTGGTGGTTTTGCTTTGTTGTTGATTGCATCTTCGTTTTTGTTTGAAATGCTTTTTCTCATTGATGTGTCAGCTTGCAAATTTTGCATTGAATAATATTCTTCAACAGACACCTTGCCTTTTCTCAAAGCATCTGCCAAAGCTCTTGGAACATCTGCTTCGGCCTTAACAACCAAAGCTTTCATTTCTTGAACCTTAGCTTTCATTTCTTGTTCGGCAGCAATAGCCATAGCTTTCTTTTCTTCGGCTTTTGCTTGAGCAAGTTTTTTGTCAGCTTCTGCTCTTGCAACTTCCAAATCTGCACCAATGTTTCTTCCTACATCAATGTCTGCAATATCAATTGATACAATTTCATAAGCTGTGCCACGGTCTAGGCCTTTTTCTAAAATTGTGCTTGAAATGAGTTCTGGGCTTTCCAAAATCATTTTGTGGCTGTCTGTGCTACCAACAGTTGTGACAATACCTTCACCAACACGAGCAATAATTGTTTCTTCGCCAGCACCAGAAATTTGAAGGTGCATATTACTCATAACAGTCACTTTGGCTTTAACTTTTAGTTCAATACCATCTTTTGCAACGGCAGAAATCAAATCTGTTTCGATAATTTTTGGAACGACACTTGTTCTAACAGCTTGATAAACATCTCTTCCTGCTAAGTCAATTGCTTTTGCTTGACTAACAGACAAATCCATGTTTGCTGAGTGAGCAGCAACCAAAGCTTTTACCACTCTATCGATATCACCACCGGCCATATAGTGTGTTTCAAGTTCTTCAATTGTGATTTTGATGCCTGCTTTTTTTGCAGTAATATATTTTGGAACAATAAGTTTTGTGTCAACTTTTCTCATTCGCATACCAATCAATTTTGCCATGCTAATGTGAGCACCAGAAACAATTGCTCTGAACCAAAGTCGCATTGGAACCAAAATAAGCATAACAATTAAGATGATTAGCAATATGCCGCCACCAACACTCAAACCAATGATCCAACTTGTGCTTAAAGCACCAATAAGGTTGATTGTGTTCAACATTTTTTCTACCTCTCTAAGATTATTACAAAAAAATTATATCATGAGTTTTTTGATATTTCAATACTCATTTCTAAATTTTTTATAGACAAAAAAAATATGCACATTTGTGCATATTTCATTTTTAAGATCTTTCCAACTCTTCGGTTGACAATATTGGTTGTTGTTTTTCGATTTTTACAACATCTGTTTTGGGTCCGTGCAATCTTTGAACAAGAAGTTGATCAACTCTTTTTTGATTTTTGTGTATTTCTTCGCTTAGTGTGTCAATTTTTGTTTTGTTGGTTCTGATTGATTCATTAACTTTTGAGATGTTAGTCAATGCCTTAACAGTCACAAGCCCACCAACTGCACAAATAAGTGCATACAAAGGATTCACCATAATTGCAAGAATTGCACTGATTATAACAATCCCTCCACCAAGAGAAGCACCAACAATGTTGTCTCTTAGATGAACTTTGTCTCTTTGCAAAGCAGCTCTTGTTGCTCTTCTTTCTCTTCTGTCAAATTCAATACAATCTTCATAAGCGATAAAATCTTTTGTTATTTGATCCATTGCAATTCTCCTAAACCTTTATAACAAAATTGTAAAGGCAAACTTTGATTTTGTCAATACCCAAATTTCATAAAAAAAGCACACAGCTGTGTGCATTAATATTCTTGCGAAAGATTTATTGGACCATCTAGTTGACTATATATTTGCATATCTGCACCAAAAACTCCCATTTTGACACAAATTCCAAATTCTGCTTGCAAAATGCCTTGGAGTTTTTCATAAAATTCATTTGCCATGGTTTTATTTGCACTTAATGTGAAGTCTGGTCTTGCCCCACTAACCCCTTTTTTGTCGCAAAGACTAAAGTTTGAAACAAGCAAAATTTCTCCACCAATCTGTTTGATGTTATAGTTAAGTTTTCCGTTTTCGTCTTCAAACAAACGAAGTGTAGCTATTCTGTTGGCACACTTTTTAACATTTTCAACTGTGTCTGTGTTGGTGACTCCAACAAAAACATTGTATCCAACACCAATTTCACTGATGATTTTGCCATCAACTTCTAGTCTCGATGATTTTACTCTTTGAATTAATAATCTCATTCTATTCTTTTTCTCCTGGCTCTGCTGGTTTGTCTTGTTGCAAACTTTTGTTGTATTGATCAATCATATTGTTGATCCATTGTTTGTCTTTGCAATAAAAGTTTAATTTTTTGTCCACATAGGTTCCAACAATTCTAACTGCATCCTCGTTATCGAAAAACAAAATGTTGTCAACAATAGGAAACATTTGATTCATAAATCTACATTGATGTTTGTGCCTTGCAATAACAACTTCGTTTTTTATGTCGTGTCCACCCTTTTCTACTCTGTGAGCAATTCTTTTAATTGAAAGTTCTGGATCTTCAACACCAATAAAATAAATATTAACTTTGTAGCCATAACTTTTAGCTTTTTCCACAAGGTTAATTGCATGAGTGCCAATCACGGTTGTTTCCCAATTGAAAGTTTCTCCATTTTCTAGGCAACTATCTAATTGGTCTATTGTTATCCTGCCAGATAATACCTTGTCTCTTGAACTTCTCCAATCGCCATTGAAAGATTCCAGAATTTCGTCTGCACAAACACGGGTTCCAAGTTGCTCAACAGCCAAGTTATTATAAAACCTATACAAAGTTGTTTTTCCAGAGCCATTTATGCCAGCAAAAATTGTAAATGTTGGTTTAGATGCTTCCATTTTTTAGCTTCTCCATAAAATCTTTTCCGTTTTTGAAATTCACAAGTGAAATAAACAATTCTTTTTCTT
>JAZNPU010000100.1:0-3233 GCA_045589795.1 Clostridia bacterium | reverse complement strand
TCATGGTTGAATCAAATGTTAAAGTTTGTCCTGAATCTTTTTGATACAAATAATATTCAGAAATATTTGAGCTGTTTGGATTTGGTTTGTTTGAAGTATCGTCAGATTGCTCTGTCAATCCTTTTTCGTGCATAGAAATAGCCATTCCAAACTCAATTGCTTCAATTTCTGCTGTGAAAGAAATGTCTCCGCAATGAACACCAGCCGCTTCATCATTTGCAAGAGTAAGGTAACCACCAGTGGCTTTGTTTAATTTGATTGCCAATGTGTCTCCAGACAATTCAAAACTTAATTGTGATTGACCAACTGCTATGCTGGTGATTGAAGTTGATTCACCAGCCTTGTTAACAATCAATCCATCATTATGATGATATACAACAACACTCACATCTGTTGGGTCTTGTTGAGCATAAGTTCCACCATTGCTATAAGCATAACCATTATCTTTGAAAGTTAATGTCATTTTGTATCCAACGACAAAGTTTTCAAATGTTATATCATATGATTGACCAGAAGTAAACTTTCCATTACTAAAACTTGATGCGACCTTGTTGGCATCTGTAAATGAAGCTGTTCCATTATCTTCAATAACTGCGGCATCAACAATAACTTTTGATTCATTAAACGAATCTGAATCCGATGAGTTATAAACCATGTTCTCTTGAGTTCCAGAATATGAAACATCATAGTTCCAAACAACCAAGTCAGTATCTGCAACAACATATTCAATTTTAGCATCAGCCCAAGTGCTTCCTGAACTGTTTGTATAAGCCGATACATCACTATAGAATAAGGACTGAACTCTGTTGCCTGAAGATGCTGCACTTGTAGTGCAATTCACACCTAAAACTTTAACATCATACACAACACCACTATTCACAAAATACATCGTTGGCAAGGTGAATTCCTGTGTATATGTAAGTTCTTCTAAGGTTATCATACTGGAAGCTATTTGCCAAGCTCCAGCATATTGAGTTGTTCCAGAATCAGAACCGGATCCAGAACCACCGCCGCCACCCACTTCTGGCCATATGTCAAAACCAGGTAATTGGCCAGGAGCAATAGTTAAAGATGCTGATGTTCCCGAAACTTCAGTTGCTTTTGGATTCCACCAAATAAAGTATCCATCTTTTGTAATTGCACCCTTAGTGCTGTCCGATGATTTTGTTATTTTGATTTCAAAATCCGTTCTTGGTGTATAAGTTGCATAAATTTGAAGGGTGTATTCTTCACCAATTGCCTCATCACTTTTTTGCACAGTCTTGTTTCTAAGGTCATAATGACTCCTATCATCATCACTATAATCTTCATGGTTATAAAGGTTATCAGCAAAAACACTCGTTAAGGTCCAGGCTCCATTAACAGTTGTCAATTTTTTCTTCTGAGGACCGCTAGAATATAGGTTTTTATTATAAACATATGTGCTGCAAACCCAACCATCAAACCAATATCCAACAGGAGCTGTCACAGTTGGAACCGTCACAGAATTTCCATATAGAACATCTTCAGTGGTTGTTGATTGCATAGAGTCAGACGAATAAGTTTTAAAGTCTGTATTCTCAGTTGGCAAAATATCTTTACCCGTGTAAGTAGAATCAAAATAATTAAATACAATATTCGTCTTTAATTTACTTTGTTGAACCTTTGCATTTTCAGATGGATCATTGGAATATTGATAATCAAAGTTGCTAACAATACCAGTGCTGTCGCATATTTGAACATTGTTATTAGGATATTTTAGTGTTATTTGACCTGTTTTATATCCAAAAGTGCTCCACTCCAACAGTGGTGCATAATTTTCTCTTCTGGTTCCAATAACTGTGTTTGAAGTATATCGTGTTGTCCAATAACCATATTGTGCATTTTTTCCAAAACTAGCTTTTTCTACAAAATACACTTCTTTGGTGCTTTTCAGTTCCCCACCAGTTTTTGTTAAATCAGGAACATCAAAATAATAACCATTTCCACCAGAATACATTGAAGCCTGTTTCCTAAAGACGACTTTCAACCAAAAGTAATCTACTCGTAAATAATATTTGTCATCTTTACCCAATCTTAAAAATGTAAAAGCATTGGATTCACCAGCAGAAATATCCGTTGAAGATTTATGAGCCACTCCATCAATATGCCATCCAGCATCATAGTATGAACCCTTTTGATTAATTCCATATGCATTTGTTGGTTCATAAACAGTGGCTGCATATCCACTGGCAACATACATTGTCACTTCGCTAGAAAAGTACATTTTACTATGTTTAGACTCAGATGGTGTCATTGTTGTTTTAACAGTGAATAAAGATCCATTTTCATTAAATTTCTTTGGATCCTCCTCACCGTATGTTGCTCCTTGTGTGCCATAAGGCAAATGGTAAGGTCTATTAGTAGTAAATTCCGAAGTTCTTTGAGCCACTTCAAATGAAAAACTTGTATTTAATGCCGAATAAATCGATGTACCAATAGAAAGATTAGTTCCCTCTTTACTTGAAATAGCAAAAGAAATATTGAGTGTAAATGGCTCTCCACCAGTGGTATGACTTCCAAAACCTTTGGTATAATTATCTATATTTTCGCAATAAATATCACAATCACGAGTTGTTGCATAAGAATCATGTTGATTATATTCAGGTGTTTTTCCCTCTTCAGTACTGAATTCATAAACCGGAACAAAGATTGAACCCGAAGCCGATGTGTCAGACCATGAAGTCCAACCATTTGTCACCTCTGGTCTATTTTCCCAATAACCATCGTCCCACCTAGTGCCATTATTATACATTTGTGAGGCAAAATTCACATTTCTAATATAACAATCTGATCTGACACCAGTCACCAATACATCTATAACATTATAATATGGATCATAAGAGGCACCCGCTCTTGAAACATATCTTAATATAATTGCATAAGCATAAGGAGAAGCCATTGCAACGGCCTCATCAAAATCATAATGGTATCCAAAATCATCATCAAATTTTGTTGCCTCTGATCCGTGAAGTTGATATGCATTTATCCTATTTACTGAATACGGAAATATTGATTCTGTATTGGTACCATTTTTACCATATACATCATCCCACCATGCTTGCAAACCATCATATGAATAAATTGTCCTGATAGATAACCCATAGGCTGCAGAAGAAGCATAAGCATCAGTAGAAGAATAATACAAATCAGTAAACTGCCAACTTCCAGAGAATATGTAATATGGAAGTCGGAGGCCAAGCGGTCTTAGGAAG
>JAZNPU010000099.1:0-6093 GCA_045589795.1 Clostridia bacterium | reverse complement strand
TTATATGCCTCAACCGCATATTTGTTTGTTGTGTTTGCTTGTGTTGAAATATGAATATTTAGTTTTGGAGCATGTTTTTTGATAAAGTTTAGAACTCCCATGTCGGAAACTAAAACTGCATCAACATTTGCATTTTCAAGTTCTTTGAGGTATGCTGGCAAACCTTCAAAATCTTTATCCCTTGCATAGACATTAATTGTCACATAAGCTTTTTTTCCATGTTTGTGAACATAATCTACTGTTTCTTTGAGTGATTGAGTTTCAAAGTTTGTTCCAAAGGCTCTAAGCCCATAATTTTTGCCTGCAAAATAAACTGCATCAGCACCAAAATGCAATGCAGTTTTTAATTTTTCAAAATCGCCAGCAGGAGCTAATAATTCAATTTTTTCCATTGTGATTCCCATTCTTTATTTTTTTATTCCAAACAACATTCCATCTTCAATCTCGATAAGCTTTGTTTGTTCTAATTCTGGTGAATTTAGAAAGTTGTCTATAAACACTTTCAATCTTTGAGTTATTGTTTTGAATCTTTTTGTTGGTGGAACGGCTGTGTTATTAACAAAGCCCCTAAACAAAACATTGTCTGCCAAAATTACTCCACCTTTTTTCAAAAGCATCAACAACCCTTCAATCATATTTCCATATTGAGCCTTTGGCCCATCAAGGAAAATAAAGTCGAAATATTCGTTATATTTATCATCTGCAACCATTTGTGCAATTTGTACAAGACAATCGTCGTTAATAACACTAACCCTGTTTGATAATCCAGCATCACTAAAATTTTGATTTGCCTCTTGAACAAGCTGAGAATTGTGTTCTATGGTTGTCAAAAATCCGTCGCAGTTTTTCAAAATTGCCATACCACTATAACCAACTGCTGTGCCAATTTCGAGAATTTGTTTTGGATTGTATTTTTTTATGTAGTCTATCAAAATTTGATGACTGACTTCTCTTATGATTGGCACACCACGATGATTTGCACTATCTTTAATGTATAATTCTTGCACGATTACACCTTGAAAATGATTGGTAGAATCATTGGACTTCTTTTTGTCTTTTTATAGAAGAAGTTTCTTAATGGTTTGCGAATAATGTTGCGAAGCTCGTTCCAATCTCTGTCAACTTTTAAGTCTGTCACATTTAGGGTATCTAAAAGAACACCTTTTGCTTCATTAACCAAATCTTCAGCTTCGCCGCTATAAACGAAACCTCGAGTGATCATATATGGTTCGCTTAAAAGTTCGCCACTTGCAGCAGACACACCAACCACAACAATAACCAAGCCGTCTTCGCTTAGAAGTTTACGATCTTTTAGCACAACACTGCCCACTTCACCAATGCCAAGACCGTCAACGAGTTGTTCTCCAGCTTGAACATTTTCTCTAAGCACCATTGTGTGTTTGGTTATTTCAACAACATTACCAATTTCTGGAATCAATGTGTTGAGTTTGTTCATTCCTAGTTTTTGAGCAAGAACAGTATGTTCTTTAAGGTGTCTGTATTCACCATGCACAGGAATAAAGAATTGAGGTTTTAGAAGTGAGTGAATTGTTTTAAGCTCTTCTTGGCAAGCATGGCCTGAAGCATGAACATTTTCATGCACAACAATTGCACCTTTGCGATATAATTTGTTGATTACATTGTTGATCATTCCTTCGTTGCCAGGAATTGGGCTAGATGAGAAAATAACAGTGTCGTTTTCACCAATTTCAATTCTGTTGAAATCTCCGTTAGCAAGCCTTGTTAAAGCACTTGTTGGTTCACCTTGACTTCCTGTTGAAAGAACCAATACATTCTTGTCTTCCATGTTGCCCACTCTTTCAACATCAATGAAAACACTCTTGTCGAAAGTGAAAGCTCCAATTTTTAGACCTGCATCAATGTTGTTGATCATGCTTCTTCCAATTACCGCCACCTTACGGTTATATTTGATTGCAAGTTCAATAATTTGAGAAACACGATAAATATTTGATGAAAATGTTGCAACAAACAATCTTCTTGTTGCATTTTCAATAAATACTCTTTCTAGGTTTTGTCCTACATGCTTTTCACTTAATGAATATCCGGCTCTTTCAACATTGGTGCTTTCGCCAAGCATCAATGTGACACCTTGCATTCCAATTTCTGCAATTCGTGGCAAGTCAATCATTTCGCCATCGATTGGTTCATAGTCTATTTTGAAGTCGCCAGTATGGAAAATAATTCCGGCTGGTGAAGAAATACTTAATGCAAAGGCACCAGGAATACTATGGTTAACTTTTACAAATTCAATTGTGAAAACACCAAGTTTAACAATGCTTCTTGGTTTTACAACTGTTCCCTTAATTCCGCTAATTTTGTGCTCTCTAAGCTTATTGTCTAAAAGGGTCAATGTTAGCTTGCTGCCATAAACAGGAGCTTTGACATCTTTTAAGAAATATGGAAGTGATCCGATGTGATCTTCGTGACCATGAGTGACAACAATACCTTTGATTTTGTTGGCATTTTCTTTAAGATATGTGAAATCTGGAATAACCAAATCTACACCTGGCATGTCTTCGCCTGGGAAAGATAGCCCGCAGTCTATGATAACAATGTCGTCGCCATATTCAAGTGCTGTGATGTTTTTTCCAATTTCGCCAACACCACCAAGGAAAATAACCTTAACTGCATTTGATTTTCTTTTGTCTACAGCTTTTTTTCTTGGTTGCAATGCATTGAAATCCACATCAATGTTCTTTCCTTGAGATTCTCTCATTTCTGCCAAGGCTTCGTTTCTGCGAGATTCTAAGCTGTTTTTGTCTGCATAAAATTGAACTTTGTTTTGATTTGTTTGACTTGTTGGTTGTTGAAACACTTTTTTTCTTCTTGAAGGTTGTGTTTCAGCTTTTTGCTCAACAGGTTCGTTTGCTTGAGCCTCAGCTTTTAATCTTCTGGCTCTTTGTAAGTTTGTTTCTGTCATATTTATATTTCCTTTACTTAAAATTCTTTTCTATTTTGTTTGATTCAAGAGTGTCAACAATGATTGTTGGTGACAAATAATATCTTTGTTTTGTTGCTGTGTAGTAGCTAATAAGTTCAAAAATCACAACCAAAGCCATTGAAGCTGGAACTGTGATAAGAAGCCCTGCTCCGAATGAAAATACTCCAATTACAACATTGGCAACAATGATTGTTAAAACAATAACAATGGCATTTGAGAACACTTTGAAAAAATCCTTAACTGATGAATATGTGTGAAACATTTTTGTAAAAGGATTTTTGCCTGTTGTTATTTGTTTCACTGCCAAATTGTTATACATTGCAATTTGAAGTGCATATGTGATTGTGAATAAGATTATTAACAAAGAAATTCCAATGGTTGCCAAAAGCCAATTGTCTAATGCTGAACAATATGCAATGACGAATGCAACTTTGATTGCCATGAATGGCAAGTCTAGAAGTAAGCGACACAATGCATATTTTAGAGACTTCCAAAAATTTGATAAAAAGCTATGAGCATAACCACATTTGTTTAGGCTTGTGAAATTGTTATGAGCAATATATGTCAATGTATATTTGCCCATATATCTCAAAACAGAATTTAAGAAAACCACAACAAATAAGAATAAGAAAACCCAAATCCAGAGATTTCCAATGTTTGACCAAAGTGTGTTTACAAAAATTTCAATTGAGTCTTTTAATGCTGTAAAAAATTCACCCGTGTTGGTGTAAACCGTTCCCCACAAAGTTTTAAGGCTGCTTACAAAACCCTCTTGGGCAAGAACATCAACAATTGGTCTTGAAACTAGTACTGTCAATCCCAAAATTATTGCCAATCTTAAAATAGTGTATGCAAGCTGTTTCCATACAAAACTAAAATTAGAAGTTAATAACTTCATTGAATTTTTATAGCTCATAAAATTTCCTTATCTTTTTTGATTTATTGTTAAAACTCTTAATTGTTATTTTATTATACATTATACATAAGCAGTTTGCAAGCACTTTTTGAATGCTTACGATCACCTACTTGTCTAAAAATATCAAAAAACATAAATAAAAGAAACAAAAAAAGACAGGCAGTAAAGCCTGTCTTTTATAGTCTTTCTAATAATTTTAACACTAACTCCTTAATTTGCTGAGTGCTGAATGATGAAAAATCAAGTTCTTCTTCGCCTAAAGAAATAACAAATGTTTCAGTTGAAACTTCTTCTTTGGCTTCAATCTCTGTGGTTTGAACTGTGGCTAATGTTTCCTCTGCTAGATAAACTTCGGCACAGTCTGCTTGCTCAGCAGCCACTTCAACCAACGGTTGAGTTTCTTGATTGCCAACTTCTTCAATGGCTGCAGGTTGTTCTTCAACCAAACTTTCACACACTTGTGTTATGTTTTGTTCGGTTTGCGACAATTCTGCAATTTTACTTTTTAATTTTTCAATTTGTTCAGCAATCGTCAAACTGCTTTCAGACAAATCTTCTTTGATTTGGCTTTGAAGTTCTTTTTGTTCTTGAGAACTATTTTCAACCTCTTGTTTAATTTGATCAATTGTGTTTTCCACTGTTTCTTCTCCTTTTGTTGGTGATGATAAAATTCCTAACAAAACCAATACTCCACAAATTCCTGTCACTATGTCCATGACTAATTTTTCGTTTATGAACCAGCCAAAATATTCACCCAAAATGCGAACAATAATTAGCACTGCACTAACCAAACTGATCCAAAAACTATAAGTTTTCATTTTGCTTTTTAGATTGCTCACTTACATTTTCCTCCTTGGTCTCGTCTGCTTGTTTGTTTGTTTTTCCACCTATTCCTGCGGCATGTTTTAGATCTTCAACATCTTCTTTTATTTCCTCAACCTTTTTCAAGCTATTTCCTAACTTCTCAATAATGTTTTGATACTTTGCTTCTCTTTGATTATTGCTTTTTATTAATATTATCAATAATGCCAAAAAAAGCATTGCCCAAACACCACTTTCACTCACTAGCGATAAAATGATATTCCAAATTGAATTAAGTTCCATATGTCACCCTTATTAAGCTAAAATGGTTGCCAATTCTGGCAAGAGCATAATCTTGGTCTATTGCAATCATTTCGTCGTAATTGAATGTTTGCTTGGCCTTGCCCAAAGAATAAATATAATTTTGAAAACTTAAAGTTTTCAAACTGACAGTTTTGTTTGACAAATAAACAATAAAAGTTATTGGATCTGTTTTAACTTGACTACAATTTATTTTTTCTGCCTTGCCAAGCTTTGCAAGTTTGCTAGAAAACATCATATTTTGAATTCCACCTTGAACGAACCAATAACACCTTCGGTTTCTTGAGTGCCTATTGGTTCAGATTTGCCAAATTGAACATAATATGTTGTATTGGCAGCTGGCAAATTTTCAACAACGGTGTATGAAAGTTTTAGGTTGATTGCATAAGTTCCTTGAGTTGTGAAAATTATTAAGATATCATCTAAAAATTCAAAATCTTCTATGGTTGATTGGTCAATACTAGAAGGCAAACCATTAATAAATTCTTGAGGATTGTCATAATCGTTAAGACTATAAATTTTGTATGTTGGAGTTGCTCCGCCATATTTTTGAATTAGATACATCAAATTTGTGCTAATCCAGTTTTCAACCCCTTCGGTCAGCGAAATGCTATAACGATAAACCTGTGGATAATAAAACAGCCAAATATATGGAGCCTCGGTTTTCTTGGCAATAACTGCTCGGCTTTTTCCTTCTAGAGAAACAGTTCCGTTTGTTAAGTAATATGCTGGCAGTTCATTGGTCACTTCATAAGTTCCGTCGACATATCGTTGCTCGATTCGATAGTTATCTGCTGTTAAGTTATAATTGTTTGTTATGAATCCAATCATTGAATCACAAAAGTTGTTGTGATATAAAGCAAACATGTTCACAACATAATCAGATTTGCCATATTCCACACTTGAAACAGTCAAAACATTATCTTGCATTTTGGCATAAATAAGCACTGCATTTCTGTTGATTTCGCCAAGGATCACACCAATTAAAAAATCGCCATTTGCATTGCTAATAACTTCAAAATCTTGCCAATCATAAGATTCATCAAAAACCTCATATTGAGTTTTGTCAAAACCAATTTCAACAGCACAAGAA
>JAZNPU010000098.1:0-4138 GCA_045589795.1 Clostridia bacterium | reverse complement strand
CGGCTTGCCATACGGTCTGGATAAAATGGCTCTAAATCGCTCATTTTTTCGCCAACACCGCAAAATTTGATTGGCTTTTGAACAATGTATCTTATAGAAAGCGCTGCACCACCACGAGTGTCGCCATCAAGTTTTGTCAAGATAACACCAGTGATGTCAAGTTCGTTGTTAAAAGTTTCGCTTACGTTAACTGCGTCTTGACCAGTCATGCTGTCAACTGTAAGCAAAATTTCAGTTGGGTTGATTGCCTTTTTGATTTCTGCAAGCTCCTGCATAAGTTCTTGCGAAATTTGCAATCTACCAGCAGTGTCCACAATAACAACATCATTACCCATTCTCTTGGCATGTGCAATTGCTTCAGTTGAAATTTTTACAGGATTGATTGTTCCCTTTTCAAAAAAGTCAACTCCTGCAGATTTTGCTCCAACTCTTAGCTGCTCAATTGCTGCAGGACGATAGATGTCGCAAGCAACAAGAAGTGGTTTTTTGCCTTGTTTTTTAAGCATATAACCAAGCTTTGCACTCATTGTTGTTTTTCCAGCACCTTGCAAACCACACATCAATATGATTGTTGGTGGATTTGAAGAAACTTCAAGTTTGCTGTTTTTTGAACCCATAAGTTCAATGAGTTCTTCATTTACAATTTTGATAACTTGTTGTCCAGGAGAAAGACTTTCTAAAACCTTTTCGCCCACTGCTTTTTCACTAACTTTGTTAATGAAGTCTTTTGCAACCAAAAAGTTAACATCAGCTTCCAAAAGAGCAACCCTAACTTCTCTCATCGCTTGTTTGATTTCAAGCTCTGTTAGTTTGCCTCTCTTTGTGAGTTTGGAAAATATATGATTAAGTTTTTCGCCTAAATTTCCAAATAGTGCCAAAGGTTTATCTCCTATAATTTTGCAATAATATTTTTGATTTTTTCTGAAATTATTTGTTGTTTACGATCTTTGCTGTCAAGCTCTGCTAAAAGTTCTTGAAGATCCACTTTTGTTTCTTGGTATTTTTTAACAAAGCCACATTTTTGTTCCATCTCAACTAAAGACTGTTCAGCCTTGTTTAAGCAATCATGCACAGCTTGACGAGTTATGCCAAGTTCTTCAGCAATTTCAAAAAGTGAACAATCACTTTCCCAATAGCTAGAAAAAACAATTCTTTGTTTTTCTGTTAGAACTTTGCCATAAAAGTCACCCAACAAGCACATTTCAACTTTTTTATTCAAATCAATCATAATATTATCTCATCTGTAAAGCATTTTTACTTTACACCGACATTCTATACTAATTAAACATAAAAGTCAAGACTTTTTATGCAAAAAATAAAAAATAGCGGGAAACTCCCACTATTCAAATATGCTATCAATAAATTCTTTTGCATCAAAATCCAAAAGATCATCGGCTGTTTCACCAACACCAACATATCTAATTGGTAATTGATGTTCTCGAGCAAGCCCAATCAAAAAGCCACCTTTGCTAGTGCCATCAAGTTTTGTGATTGCAATATCAGTTATGCCCACAGCTTCATTAAACAATTCAACTTGGCTTAAAGCATTTTGACCAGTTGTTGCATCAACAACAATAAGTTTATGATATTCAGCTTCAGGATAGTTTTTTTCAACGATTCGGTTGATTTTTTTCAACTCTTCCATCAAGTTCACTTTATTATGTAGTCTACCAGCTGTGTCAATAATCAAAATGTCAGCATTTCTTGCTTTTGCACTTGAAATACCGTCAAAAACAACAGCAGCTGGGTCTGCACCTTGCGAACTTCCAACAATTTTAACTTTGGCTCTATTTGCCCAAACTTCTAGCTGTTCGCCAGCTGCAGCACGGAAAGTATCTCCAGCTGCAAGAACCACTCTTTTGCCCATTTTGTCAAATTTTTGTGCAAGCTTCCCAATGGTTGTTGTTTTTCCAACACCATTCACTCCCACAACCAAAATAACACAAGGAAAGTTCAATTCTTCTGCTTGAGTTTCAGCCAAAATATCAACCAAAATTTCTTTTAGAAGTTCTTTACAACTTTCAGTTGTTTTAAGCTTGTTTTTCTTGACCCTTTCTTTTAACTCTTCAATAACTTCTTCTGTTGTGTTAGCTCCCATATCACTAGAAAGCAACACAAACTCAAGTTCGTCATAAAAGTCTTGGTCAATATCGTTTCCGGTGAAAGCATATTTCAGCTTTTCACCGAACGATTTTTTAGTTTTTTTCATTCCTTCAACAAGTCTAGAAAAAAATCCCATAATTTCTCCTATACAGCATTATCAATTTTAATTGCATCAGAAAGTTTAACTGAAACCATTTTTGAAACACCTTTTTCTTCCATGGTCACACCATACAAGCAGTCAGCCAGTTCCATTGTTGGTTTACGGTGAGTAATAACAATAAATTGTGTATCTTTACTAAAGTTTTTGAGGTATCTTGCAAAGCGATCAACATTGGCATCGTCAAATGCTGCTTCAATTTCGTCTAGCACACAGAATGGCATTGGACGAAGTTTCAATATTGCAAACAATATTGCCACAGCAGTTAGAGCTTTTTCACCACCACTTAAAAGTGAAATATTGCTTAATTTTTTGCCAGGTGGTTCAGCAATAATATCAATGCCGCATTCAAGAATATTGTTATCATCTTGAAGCAATAGTTCAGCCTTTCCACCGCCAAACAATTCTCTAAATACTTTTTGGAAGTTAACATTAATTTTTTCAAATTGAGTCTTAAACTTATCTTCCATTTGATTTGTCAATTCTTTAATAATCTTCAACAAATCTTGTTCAGCACTAGACAAATCATCTCTTTGACTAGCCAAGTCGTTATATCTGGTTGTCACATTGTTAAGCTCTTCAATTGCATTAACATTAACATATCCAAGCGATTGAATTTGTCTCTTTAGTTTTGCACTTTCAGCCAAACCTTCTTTAATGTCAAACCTGTCAATTTTATATTCAAGTGCATCACCATAAGTCATGCTATATTCTTCCCAAACTCTTTCTTGCATGGTTTCAACTTCCGTATCAATTTGAGTCATTCGCATTTCTTCTTTTGTTCGTTTTTCACTGATTCTTTGAATTTCAGCAGTCAAATCCATTTTACAAACATCTGCTTGGTTCATAGCAAATTGTTGTTGCAATTTATATTCATCAAGTCCAGCAAGTTTATCTCTGATTTCTTTAATTTTTGCCATGCTTGATTGGTAATTTTCATCAAGAGCAACAGCTTCCAACATTTTTGAATATTCAGCAATTTGAGTAGCATTCTTTTGGAACGACAATTTGTTTTCTCTATAGCGATATTCGCTAACAGCAAGGTCTCCGTTGAGTTTTTCAATTTCTGCACCCAAACTTGAAATCAAACTGATTTTTGCAGTTTGTTCAATTTTGAGTTCGGTCAAATTGTCATATAAACTTTCTCTTTGTTTGCGAAGCATGTCAAACTTGGTTTCAGCTTTTCTTTTGTTTTCGCTTGCTTCTGTTTTTTGAGCAAGTTTTTCGCCAACTTTTTCGCTTGCAATTTCAATTGCTTCATTAAGAGCAACCAAACGATCCATAAGTGCATCTTTGGCATATTCCGTTTGACGAATATCTCTTTCAATTTCAATAACATGGTCGTCAATCTTGTCAGCTTCGTCCTTAGAACGAATTAATTCAACTTCAAGATTATGAATTTCACCATTAAGTTCAATTAATGACTCATTAAGCTCAGATTGCTTAGCCTTGTTTTGTTCTAATTTTTTGTTTCCGCTGTTGATTTCCTCAACCAAAAGTTTAAGTTCTTTGTTAAGGTCAGCAATTTCTCTTTCGCGGCCAATAATGCTGCTTGTGTTTTCTTTTCTACTACCACCAGAAATGCTACCTTGTGGATTAATCACATCACCATCAAGAGTGACAATTTTTGCACTGTATCTGGTTTGTTGACTAAAGGCAACAGCATTGTCAATGTTGTCAACCACAACGGTTGTTCCAAGCAAACTATTAAACACAGGAGCAAGCTTTGGATCAAATGAAATAAGTTCACTTGCAACACCAAGAACACCTCTACTAGAAAGTTTGTCTTCAACAATATCTGGAAGTCTTCTTTCTTTCATGCTAGAAATTGGCAAAAATGTTGCTCTGCCAAATTTGTGGTCTTTGACGTATCTAACC
>JAZNPU010000097.1:0-6800 GCA_045589795.1 Clostridia bacterium | reverse complement strand
TTTCGCTGTGTCCAACAATCGTAAATTGACAGCCCATTTCTTTGACCATGTTTGCACCAACTTCTCCAGTGTATGCCCCTTTGGCAAAAGAACTTATGTTTTGAGCACCCACAACTATGTTGTGTTTTGCAAAATTTTTAGACAAATGCAAGTATACACTTGGAATTGCCACCAATAAGTTTGTTGGGTTTTTGACTAGTTTACCTAGGGTTTTTGCATAGTCACAAAAAAATCTTTCATCACCATTTTGTTTTATGTTTGCAACAATAAATTTCATCTGTTCTCCTTTCAAAAAAGAGTGGTCTTTCCACCCTTTTTTTATTGTGTTATTTATTCTTTGTCTTCAAGTAGAGAAACCCCTGGCAAGTTTGCACCTTCCAAGAATTTAAGTGATGCACCACCACCAGTTGAAATGTGGGTTATTTTGTCTGAAAACCCGAGTTGTTCAATGGCTGCAGCACTGTCTCCGCCACCCACAACAGAAATGCAGTTGCTTTTTGAAATTGCTTTTGCAACAGCTTTTGTTCCACCTTGATATTTCTTAAATTCGAAAACACCCATTGGGCCATTCCAAACAACGGTTTTTGCTCTTTTGATTTCTTTTGCAAACAAGCGGCAAGTTTTTCTGCCAATATCCATTGCTTGATAGTTATCTTTTATGTTGAAAGCATCCATGTTTTTGCATGGAGCATTTTCGCTAAATTCTGTGCTTGCAAGAACATCAACAGGAAGAACAATTTTTACATTTAGTTTTTCTGCTTCTTCCAAAATTTTTCTTGCAACTTCAATTTTGTCTTTTTCGTATCTGCTAAAGCCAAGTTTACCACCCTTTGCTGCAATAAAGGTGTTTGCCATTGCTCCACCAATCAAAATAACTGATGCCTTTGAAAGCAAGTTTGAAATAACTCCAATTTTGTCTGAAACTTTTGCTCCCCCCAAAACAACAACAAATGGCATTTCTGCATTTTGAATGTAGCCATCTAGTGCCATGATTTCGCTGCCCATCAAAAAACCTGCAACAGCTGGAAGGTGTCTTGCTATTCCTGCATTTGATGCATGAGCACGGTGTGCTGTTCCAAAAGCATCATTAACAAAAACATCTGCAAGTTTTGCAAGTTCTTTTGCAAATTCTTCATCGTTGGCTTCTTCTTCTGCATGAAAGCGAACATTTTCTAGCATAACAACTTCGCCATCTTTCATTTCTGCAACAAGTTTTTTTGCATTGTCTCCAACAACATCAGTTGCCATTTTAACAGGCATTTCCAAAATTTGAGAAAGTCTTTTTGCAACTGGTGCTAATGAGAAATTTGGATTGTATACACCTTTTGGTCTGCCAAGGTGTGAGCAAAGAATAACCTTTGCATTTTGCTTAATTAAATAACTTAATGTTGGAAGTGTTGCAGTGATTCTTGTGTCGTCTGTGATGTTGCCATTTTCGTCTATTGGAACATTATAGTCCACCCTTACAAAAACTCTTTTTCCCGCAACTTCTATATCTTTGAAGGTTTTTTTGTTCATAAACCCCTCCTGAATTTGTTTTATTAATAAATTTAGTATAACAATTTAATTTTTTGATTGTCAAACGGAAGCAACAATTATTTAATATATATTAACATTTATTAAAAAAATTTGTTAACAATTCCAACATTTGATCAGTTGTTGTTGCTTTTGCAATTTCGGTTTTGATATTTCCTGTGCCTCTAAATGTTTTTAGATAATGACAAATGATGCCTCTCATTGAAAGAGCAATGATTTTGTCATCAAAAAATTCTTTCATTATTGCAATATGCTCTTTGATTTGCTCAAACTTGTCAACTTTTACTGGTTTGTTTAGGCACTCAGCAAACAATTCTGGTTTTCCAATGGCAGCTCTGCCAATCATAACTGCAGCAGCTCCTGTTGTTTCCAAAATGTGTTGATATGACTGATAGTCCACACAATCGCCACTTGCAATAACAGGAATTTTGACTGCCTCCACCACTTTTTTAATTTCTTCAAGATTGCTTTTGCCTGCATAGCCTTGACTAACAGTTCTTCCGTGAACGGTTATTGCACTGGCACCAGCTTTTTCACACATTTTTGCAAATTGAGTTGCAATTATGTTGTTTTCGTCTGTTCCAATTCTGAACTTAACAGTGATTGGTTTGTTTGTTGCCTTTTTGCAAGCCTTAATGATTTTTTCTGCAAGCTTTATGTTTGATAGCAGTGCACTCCCATCTCCATTTTTTACAATTTTTGGAGTTGGACAACCCATATTAATGTCAATGATGTCAAATTTTGCCAGTGCTGGGTTTTTGCATGCAAGAGCCATACTCTTTGGATCGCTTCCAAAAATTTGCACGGCAACTGGTGATTCATTTTTGGTTGCCAAAAGCGAATATGTTTTTTCGTTGTTATATTCTAATGCTTTGGCAGAAACCATTTCAGTGTAGGTTAACCCTGCTCCATATTTTTGGCAAAGGTTTCTTAATCCCACATCAGAAAAGCCTGCCATTGGGGCAAGCACAACATTGGTTTTGATTTCAACAGTTCCGATATAAAAATTTTTCATAGAAAAATTATATATCATTTGCAAGCAATAAATCAAATAATCATCAAAAAAATATCAATTAATTATGCAAAAAAATCAAAAAACACCGTCATTTAACGGGTTTTTCGAACTTTTTGATATGCAAACTTTACTTTTTTGCGATTTTCTTGCTTTACAATAAGCATCACAAACACAGCATAAACACAAACTGTCAACCCACCAGAAATAAGCAATGACAGAACAACACTCAATGTCGGATATGCAAACCAGTTTGAAAAATAAGCAATCAGTCCAACAATTAAACTAACGGCTGCAACTTTTAATATTCCCACAAAATTGTTATATGAAACCGTTTTGTGAATAACCACAATATTGATCACTGCTGCAACTAAATAGCATGCCGCATCTGAAATTTCTGCACCATAGATGTTAATTTGTGGATTGTTAACAAGCACAATCAAGCAAATTGTTTTTATTGCTGCACCAATAAGCAGCGACCACATTGGTGTTTTAACTTTTCCTAAACCTTGCAAAACACTAGACGAAACTTGTGCCAAAGACAAAAATACAATATTTATGCAACTAATTTTAAGCAATCTTGTTGAAACTGCAATTTCTGCAGTTGAAAATGATGAATTGTATAAAAATAATACAATTTGTTCGCTAAAAACATAAAAACAAATAGCACAAGGAATTGCCACCAGCAAAACAAACATTATTGCATGGCTGATTGATTTGGTTAAAACTTCGTTGTTGTTGTAAACTTTTTCTTTGCTAATTTTTGGCAAAATTGCAGTTGCAACAGCCATGCTTGCAACAACAGGCAAATTGCTGATTGATCCCACAACCCCACTTTGCAAACCATAAAGAGTTGTTGCCTGACTTACACTCATTGTTTTGCTTAAAATTTTTACAATAAGTCCACTGTCAATAAGCAATGTTATTGGCAAGATTAATCCGCCTAATGCAATTGGCAATGCAATTTTCAAAATTTGACTTCGGATTTGCTTGTTGCTTAATCCAACTGCAGTTTCAGTTAAAACAACAGCAACCATTTTTTTCTTTGAAATGTTATAGCTAATGATCAAATAAATGGCAACCAAAACCTCACTGATTGTCACACCAAACAATGCACCAACTGTTGAGCTTACAACCGATTGATTAAAAATATAAGCAAACCCAAGCCCAAACACAAGTTTTATAATTTGTTCAATAAGACCAGAAACAGCTGTTGGGGTCATGTTTTCTTTTGCTTGAAAATAACCTCTGATACCTGAAATGATTCCCACAAAAAACACAGCCGGAGCAATTGCTAAATAACAAACAAAGGCATCTTGGTTGCCTTGAATTTTTGAAATTGGATAGGCTAGCAATGCAATCAACAAACTTCCGATAGCTGAAAAAATTAGCAGCATAATCATGCAATATTTGAAAGTTTTTCTAGCTAGACTATGTTCGCCTTTTGCCCATTGTTCACTAAGCAGTTTGCTAATGCTGCTTGGTAGTCCGCTTGTGCTGATTGTTAAAATTAAAGCATAAAAAGGATAAACCAATTGATATAAGCCCACCCCTTCTGCTCCAACAATCCAAGAAAAAGGTATGCGATAAAAAGCACCAATGACTTTTCCTAGCAGACCACAAACAAGCAATAAAATTGCACCTTTGATAAAACTCTTTGCCACTAAAAATAGTGTTTGCAAAAACTGCAAAAAATATTAATATTTATACAAAATTTATCGAAAAATGTAAATTTTTGAAAATTTTATAGCAGAAAATGCAATTCAAAGCTTATTGTTGAGCCTTCTAATTTTTCGCTTGCAATTGAACCAAGCCAAAAGAAAATTGTGTATTCTTTGTTTTCAACAGCAAGTGGTTCTGTTATTAACACCACTTCTTCTCCGTCTAAATTTTGTGCACTGTGGTCTTGGTCCTTTAATGCTACATACATGTTTTCTCTTTCTTGTTGCAATTCTTCATTGCTAAGCGAACTATCTATATTGATGTTTTTCACAACCATGTTTAATCCTGCTGGTGCAGACACTGAAAATGCAGCATACAACCCTTCGGTTCCTTGCTTGTCAGTTATGGTGCTTGGGATTCCTGTTTGCGAATCCAATTCGCCAGTGGCAGGTTTTAAGCCAAGTGCTACGGAATTAAATTCTAGTTCATTTAATTGAGTTTTGTTTTGGTCATCTAAGCTGAAAACCAATATTGAATTTGCGGCAACCACTTTTGGGTTTTTAACTGTTATTTTTTTTGAAGGGTAAACAAAATTCATAAAGGTTGATCCCACAACAGTAAAAAGTACTGTGCAAAGAATCAAAACAATTGTTGTTGCTATATTTTTTTTATTCATAAAAAATCACCTAACATAATTATTGCTAGATGACAAAATTTTATTCAATAAAAAGAAAATGTGGAATCTACTCCACATTTTCAATGTATCTAATGTTTTCAGACATTCTGAATGCAACAATAAATGCAACAATAACACCTGCAAACAACATACTAAACAAAATGATTCCTGTTGTTGACCTAAAGAACACAATAGTTTGACCAACAACTGTTAAAGTTTCTATCCTAATGCCCACAATTTGTTCGGTTTTTACTCGCTTTTGGTCAAGTGAATTGTTATTTATGCCACCGGTTTCAAATTCTAAGCCAGAAGCAGTTTCAACAACTGCATGAATTCTGTGAATAACAACATCACCGTTGTCGTTTATGTATCCAATGTCGTCACCAGGTTTGAGCGACTCAATATCTTTCACTTTTTTCAAAATAACACAATCATTAACCATTATTTCTGGTTCCATGCTTTCAGAAATGACAATATAGAATGTCAAACCAAAAAAGTCATGCTTGCCATTTTTGTCAATGATGATAGTGCTCAAAAAGATCATGACTGGTGCAATAATCAACAAAAGCAAAAATGTGAAAATTCTGGCAATTAATCTTTTTCTTCTTTTTTTGATAAGTTTTTTATAATTTTCTAGCTCATCATAAGAATCAATTTGATTTCTTTTCAAACTTGCCACAACTCTTCCTGCATCATTAAGCAAAAGGCTGTGCATAACAGAACGATTAGTTTCGTTGCCAAACTTTTCTTGCTCAAAATCAGGAGTTTTGCTTGTTGGAAGCTCTAAAGAACTTTCAACTTCTTTCTTATTATTTTTCTTATTTTTTGCACAACTTTGTTCAGAAACTTGAGCAAATTGCAACATTTTTGCAGGAACTTCTAGTGGCAAATCTGCAGCATTGGAATAAGGATACACATAGTTATCCTGAACAGTTTCACAAACTTCAAAATTTTCTTTTTTGTTGAGTTTTGTCATTATTTGTTCCTTTATTGCATTTTGATTATAATATAACCAAAGTTTTAATGTCAAACAATTCAACTCTTTAAGACTTTTTATTAATAAAAAACTGCTTATCTGCTGTATTTTGTTTTACTTATAAAAAATAGTTATGATATAATGGACATACTAAAAATATGTTTATAAAGGAGGTCTGTATGGAAGAAAATACCGTTTTGGAACCACAAACCAAACCTGCTCAACCACAAGTTGAACCTGCTCAACCAGCAAAAGAAAAACCTTCGGTTGCAAACAGAGTTATAAATGCAATCACAAGAACCTTGATTATTATTTCAGACATTGCATTTGTTGGAATCATGGCATATCTTTTTGTGTTGCTTATTCTTTCTGTTATGGGAACAAATGTTAATGCATTGTTTAGCATAGATGCAATTGATTTGGGATTCTTTGATGCACTTGGAGTATTAGTGTGGGTAGCAATTGCTATTGCTGCAGCTGTTCTTGTTGCCTTGGCAATCGGTTTTGTTAAATGTTCTCAAAACTATTACTTAGTTTTGAAAACCGCAAGGGATGAACAATTGCAAGTTATTCTTTCTCCAGGAAACACAATTGCCTTTGTTTTTGTTGAACTTTTATTCTTTGCTGCTCTGGGTTTTGTAAGCATAGGCTTTGTTCAAAACGATGTCTACAATATAACTGCAATTTTGACATTCATTTGCACAGCAGCTCTTGCTCTTGCAGTTGTGTTTGCAATTATTTTTGCAATTATGAACCGTGTTGCATATTCAAAACTACCAGACGACAAAAAAGCTGAAGTTAAAGTTATTAACAGAACAGTAAGAAAAAAAGTTATTAAAAAAGAAAGAAAAATTTCTGCTGGAAAATTATATTAATAGGAGATTAAACTATGGGTCTTATAAGATCAATCATTACTGCAGATACTGCTCACAGAATGA
>JAZNPU010000096.1:0-3057 GCA_045589795.1 Clostridia bacterium | reverse complement strand
TGGTCAAGAGGTTGTTCATTTGCAAGGAAACTTGTCTTTCCATAAAAATGTATATAACATCACCGCGACATTAACACTAGACGACAAAATCGATTTTGATCTTTTGAAAGTTGCATTCAATAAAGTTGTTGAAAGAAACGACTGCCTAAGATTGAAATTTTTCAAACAAAATAAAAAACTTGTTCAAATTTTTGAAGATGAAAGGGTTTATGAAAATATTCCTGTTTTAACTTTTGAAACCGAACAAGAACAAGAAACTTTTCTTGCAAAAGAAACAAAAAAAGTGACACCTTTCAAAAAAGGAAGTGTTATTGACCCATTCTTTATTAACACTTTTGACAATAAGAGTTTGATTGTTTTGAGAGTTTGCCACTTAGCCCTTGATGTATATGGAATTAATATTATATATAAAGACTTATTAGATGTATATGCAGCACTAAAAGATGGAAAAGAACTTCCTGCTGCCCCAACAAGCTTTGAAGAAATGATCAAAGCTGATCTTAAAAAGAAAAACGACGAATCTTATAACAAAAAGAATGAAGAATTCTTTAGAGAATATTTTTCAACCAGAGAAAATCCATACTATGCTGGTGTTCATGGTGAAAACAACCCTATTTGGCAAAAACAACTCAAGAAAGGTCGTCATGCAATGAAACTTTTCTTGTTTGCAAATAAAACACAAGGTTATGCTCACATGATCGACAAAGACTTAACAACAAAGGTTATGAACTATTGTCAAGAAGTTAAACAAACTCCTGCAAACTTATTGTTCTTTGTTGCATCAATAACTGCATCTAAAATGAACGGAAACATTAAACATATGCTTCCAATGGAACTTTGCAACTGCAGAGGAACAGTTGCAACAAAAAAAGGTGCGGGAACAAAAGCTCAAAGTGTTTTGTGCTACACCACTGTTGAACATGACAACTCATTTGTAGAAAATTTTGAAAAATTCTGTGCTGACCAAAATGTTTTATATCGCCATGTTGGTTTTTCAGATATGGAAGTTCAAAAAATGCTTCATGAATACTACAAATCTTCTTTCCTAGAAGTTTATTACGGAATTGCTTATTCATTTATTCCAATGATGATGCCAAAAGGCTCACACTTTATGGTTCGAAGCAACGGCCATGGTGCTCTACCTTGTTATATTGCTCAACTCTATCGTGTTGAAGAAGGCGATATCGTTATGGCTTATGACTGTCAAACAAAAATCATTAGCGAAAAAGATTGTGAAACTTTCCATAAAAACTATTTAACAGTTTTGAAAGCAATTATTGAAAATCCAAACATTAAAATAAACGAAATCAAACTATAGGGGATAAATATGGCTAAACTAAAACCCGAACTTGAGTGGCAAAAAAACACTCTTCTAAAAGATGGTCCTTATACAAGCACTAAAGATATTATTGTGAGACTTGCAAAATATGTTCCTGATAACAATATTTTGGCAGATCTAGACAAAAAGAAAAACATTGTTTATCACACATCAAAAGATATTTTCAATGATGTTGTTGCAATTGGTGAAGGTCTTATTGATCTTGGACTAGAAAATAAACATATTGCAATTTGTGCAGACAACAGCTACTTTTATATTCTCTGCGATATTGCAATTTCTAGCGGTGTTGGTGTTGTCACACCAATTGATGTCGCTGCAACAGATGAACTATTGATTACCCTGCTTAACCGTTGTGATGCAGAAGCTGTTGTTTGCTCACACTATATTGCGCCAAAATTGGAAGCTCTTAAAAAAGATATTCCTAATTTGAAAACAATCATCACAATTGAAAAGAAAGTTGGCGACAATCCTTATTTGCCAGAAGTTATGGAAAAAGGAAGAAAACTTGCAGAAAAAGGATATTACTTAAACAAAGAACTTGATCTTGATGCACCAGCAAAAATCCTTTTCACTTCAGGAACAACTGGAGCAAATAAAGGTGTTGTGCTTTCTCAGAAAAACCTTGCTGCAAACACAATGAACTGTTTTAGCATAAAGGGTGAAAATGTTAATAACACATCAATGAGTGTTCTTCCAATGCACCATGCAACAGAAATAAACACACACATCTTTACAAGAATGGCAGCAGGAAGATTAACATATATCAACGACAACATGAAAAACATGCTTGTTAATATTAAAATTTTCAAGCCATATGTAATCACTATTGTTCCAATGATCGCAAATGCATTTTATAGAGCAATTTGGAGTAATGCAAAAAAAGCAGGCAAAGATGAAAAACTCAAAAAAGGCATCAAACTAATCAAACTTCTTAGAAAATTTGGTGTGGACATTTCTCACAAACTACTAAAAGATGTGTTCGCTCCATTTGGTGGCAACCTTAAACAGATTGTTTGCGGAGGTGCTATGCTAAATCCAGAAGTTGTTAAAGGATTTAGCGACCTTGGAGTTCATATTACAAATGGCTATGGCATTACCGAGTGCGGCCCACTTGTTTCTATGAACACAGACACTCTTGATGAACCTTATTCTGTTGGATATATCTGCTCTGGCCTAGAACATAAACTTGCAGATGTTAATGAAGACGGTGTTGGTGAACTTTGCATCAAAGGAAAAAGTGTTTCTCTTGGATACTACAAAGACCCAGCAGCAACCAAAGCAGTGTTTGACAAAGATGGATTCTTCCACACTGGTGACCTAGCAAGAGTTGACAGCAAAGGCAGAATGTTCCTTGCCGGAAGAAAGAAAAATGTTATTATTCTTGATAACGGCAAAAATGTGTGTCCAGAAGAGATTGAAACAGAAGTTGACAACAACATTCCATACTCTAAAGAATGTGTTGCTTATATGGCACAAATTGGCGACGACTCACTAAGACAAGGTATTTGCTTAGGACTTTATATCGAAGATTCAGAAATGAGAAAAAATACAGAACAAATCAAAGCAGACTTTAGAGCTTTGAACAAAACACTCCCAGTATATAAACAAATTAACTATATTAACCTAGTTGATCGTGAATATCAAAAAACCTCAACCAAAAAAATCAAAAGAGACACCGTTTTGAATGTGCATAACCCCAAAACAGGAATTACTTTATA
>JAZNPU010000095.1:0-1762 GCA_045589795.1 Clostridia bacterium | reverse complement strand
GAATTGTTTTGCCAGAAGGTTCAGATGAAAGAATTATTCTCGCAGCAGAAATGGCAGCAAGAATAGATTTGTGCGAGCTTATTGTTTTGGGAGACAAAATAACTCTCGCAACAAAATTTAGCAGAAAAGCATTAAAAAATATAACAATTATTGATCCAGCAACTGAGTCTAAAAAAAGAGAAATGTATGCCAACACTCTTTATGAACTTAGAAAGCATAAAGGAATGACACCTGAGAAAGCACTTGAAGTATTGAAAGACAATTTGGTTTTTGCAATGTTGATGCTCAAAAGTGATGATGCAGACGGTATTGTTGCAGGAGCAATAACAGAAACTGCCGATGTTTTAAGACCAGCTTTTCAAATCATAAAAACAAAGCCTGATTGTTCAAAGGTTTCATCAGTTATGCTCATGGAAATGCCACAAGGAAGTTCTCTTGGAGAAAAGGGACTTATGGTGTTTGCAGACCCAGCGGTTATTGAAAACCCAACAGATGAAGAACTTGCTGACATTGCAATTTTAAGCAGTGAAACTGCAAAAAATATTTGTGATATAAGCCCAAATGTTGCAATGCTTTCATACACTTCAAAATCTCCTGAAGACAACGATAGTGAATTGGTTCAAAAAGTTAAAAGAGCATATAAGATTGTAAGAAGAAAACAACCTTATTTGCGAGTTGATGGAGAAATTCAGGTTGATGCAGCATTAGACGAAGCTGTTTGCAAAAGAAAGTGTCCATCTTGCGAAGTCAATGGCAAGGCAAATATACTTGTATTCCCTGACTTACAAAGCGGAAACATTGGTTATAAGCTTGTTCAAAGAATCGCAGGGGTTAGAGCAGTTGGTCCTATATTGCAAGGTCTTAATAAACCTGTTAATGATCTTTCAAGAGGAACAAATGCAGAAGAAATTATGTTAAATATTGCCATTACTGTGTTGCAATCAAGAACAACAGTAAAAGGCATATAAATTTAAATTAAGGAAGGAAAATTATGGCAAAAATTTTAGTATTAAATGCAGGAAGTAGTTCACTTAAATATCAAGTGATCGACACAGAAACACAAGAATCTCTTGTTAAAGGTTTGTGTGAAAGAATTGGAATCGAAGGTGGACAAATAACCCACAAAGCTCATGGCGAAAAATTTGTGACAAATGTTGAAATGAAAGATCACACTGTTGCACTTAACTTGGTTCTTGATTCTATCACAGATGCAAAAACTGGTTGCATTTCTAGTCTTGATGAAATTGATGCAATTGGTCACAGAGTTCTTCATGGTGGTGAAGAATTTACTAAAGCTACAAAAATTGAAGGAGATGTCCTTGCAAAAATTGAAGATTTGATTCCATTAGGACCTCTTCATCAACCAGCAAACTTACAAGGCATTTATGCATGTTCTAAATTGATGGCAGGCAAACCACAAGTTGCAGTTTTTGACACTGCATTCCATAGCTCAATGCCACCAAAAGCATTTAGATATGCAATTCCAAATGAAGATTATAAATTCCATCATATTAGAAAATATGGTTTTCATGGAACAAGCCATAAATATGTAAGTGGAAAGATGGCTGAATATTATGGACGAAAGGGCAAATTTATTGTTCTACACATTGGAAACGGGGCTTCTATTTCTGCAATTAACAACGGAATTTTGCAAGACACAAGCATGGGATATACACCTCTTGATGGTTGCTTGATGGGAACTCGTTCTGGTAGTGTTGATGCATCAATTTTGCCAATTTTGTGTGAAAAACACAACAGGACA
>JAZNPU010000094.1:0-2602 GCA_045589795.1 Clostridia bacterium | reverse complement strand
CCCAAACATTTTTCTTAATCCTGCAAGCATAATGTGTGTTGCTGTGTGATAAGCAGTTTCTGCTTCTCCACCACTGGCAAGACCACCTTTGTTAACTCCTGCTGCAACACTTCTTGCAAGTTCTTGATGTTCTTCAAATGCAGCTTTATAACCTTGCATATCAACCTCAAGACCTCTTTCTGTTGCCATTTCAATTGTCATTTCAACAGGAAACCCATAGGTTTCATAAAGTCTGAAAGCTTGCTTTCCTGTGATTATGTTTTCAGGAACATAATCTGGATTTTGTTTGCTCATGAATTCATTTTTTCTTGAAATTCCATTCGCAACCTTTTCAAATTCTTTTGTGCCTTGAACAAGCATTGTTTCAAATTTTGTCACTTCTTTTTCAATTTCTGAAAGAATGTAATCTTTCTTTTCAACAAGTAGTGGATAAGCTTCGTTATAAACCTTGTCAATAAAAATACTAGCAATTTCTTTTAGGTTTGCAGCTGTTAAGCCCAAACTTTTAGCAAATCTGATTGCTCTTCTCATAAGTCTTCTTAAAACATAGCCGCTTCCGGTGTTGCTTGGAACAATTCCGTTAACATCGCCAATAAGCATCACAGTTGTTCTCATGTGGTCAGCAACAATTCTCAAAGCTTTGGTTTCAGCTTCGTTTTGACCATATTGTTTTCCACAAACTGTGCACATATAGTTAATAACTTCTGCAAACAAATCTGTTTGATAAACATCTGTTAAACCATTTAAGAACATCAACACTCTTTCAAAACCAAAACCTGTGTCTACATTTTTGTTTGAAAGTGGTTCATAACCAGTTGCTGTTTTTTTGTATTGCATATAAACATCGTTTCCCACTTCAACATATCTGCCACATTCGCAAGTTGCATCGCAGGTTTCTGAACATTTGTTGTCGTGAATTGGATAAAACCATTCGTTGTCTGGACCACAAGGAGTGTTAACTGTTCCGTCAAGTTCCCACCAGTTGTCTTTTTTTGGCAAGTAGAAAATGTTTTCTGGTTTGATACCTAATTCTTTGAGGTAGTTTGCTGTTTCTTCGTCTCTTGGAGCACTTTCGTCACCAGCAAACACTGTTGAGCAAATTTTGTTGATGTCTAGACCAAACTCTTTTGTTAAAAGATCCAAGGTCCATTTTGTTTTTTCTTTTTTGAAATAGTCTCCCAAACTCCAGTTTCCCATCATTTCAAAAAATGTTAGGTGGGTTTGATCACCAACTGATTCAATATCAACAGTTCTAACACAACCTTGAACATTGCAAAGTCTGGTTTTGCCACTAGGATGTTTTTCTCCAAGCAAATATGGCATCAATGGTTGCATTCCAGCAACATTAAACATAACCCCTGTTGAGCCATCTCCCACCAAGGAAACAGCACCAATGTTAAGGTGTCCTCTGTCTTCATAATATTTAAGCCATGTATTTCTTAACTTTTTTGAATTAAATTCCATTTTTGTCCTCTATTTTTTAATTTGCAGGTTTGTAGCTATCTTTTAATCCTACAGTTCTGTTAAACACTAGTTTTTCATCTGTTGAATCTTTATCTAAACAAAAATAGCCATTTCTTAAAAATTGATAGCGATCTTCCATGTTGTATTCAACAGCATCTTCAATATAGCAGTTATTCAACACTGTTAAAGAATTTGGATTAATTTCGTCTTCGGTTGCGGATTGCTCTTTGCCACCACTCACTGAAGATTCTTCTTTTGGAATAGTTAGATTTTCAAACAATCTAACTTCAATGTTTTTGGCATATTTTTCATTGAGCCAATGAATTGTTCCTTTAACCTTTTTTGTGCAAGCTGTGCCAGAACGAGTCTCTGGATCATATTCGCCATAAACAGTTGTCACAACTCCGTTTTCATCAGTTTCATAACCTGTGCACTTAACAATGTAAGCACCGTTTAATCTAACTTCGTTTCCAACAAAAAATCTACGATATTTTGGAGGTGGAACAATTTCGAAATCTGATCTTTCAATCAATAAGTTTCTTCCAAAATAATATTTTCTGTGTGAGGTTTCTTCCTTTTGTGGATAATCAGCTAGGTTGATTTCAATTTCTTCATCTTCTTTAAGGTTTGTGATAACAAGCTTAATTGGGTCAACCACAGCCATAACTCTTTTTGAAACAGTATTTAGAGTGTTTCTAACAAAATAGTCAAGCATTGCTGGGTCAATAACAGAATTGGCTTTGCTAACACCAGCTGCATTAACAAAATCAATCAAACTCTCTGCCAAAATTCCACGACGACGAAGTCCACGAATTGTGAAAAGTCTTGGGTCGTCAAAACCAGACACTTTACCATCTAGAACCAACTTTTTAATAAATCTTTTTCCAAGGATTGCACCCTTAACATAAAGGTTTGAATAAACCATTCTGTGAACAGGTCTTAACCCTGCATTTTCTAGAACCCAGTTATAAAGCGGAATATGATCTTCAAATTCTGGGCCAGCAATACTGTGTGTGACACCTTCAATGCTGTCATCAATTGGGTGAGCAAAGTCATAAGAAGGATAGATATTCCATGTGTTGCCAATTCTTTGATGATGCAAATATTGAATTCTGTAAATAACAGGATCTCTCATGTT
>JAZNPU010000093.1:0-1954 GCA_045589795.1 Clostridia bacterium | reverse complement strand
CCATCAAGTTAACAACGGTGTCAACTGTCAAAGCATTGGTTGTGTTTGCTGCCACAGTTGCTACAACACCAGAACCGTCACCATAAAGCATTCTGCCAAAGTTAAAGCTGCTAGCCTTGATAAGTCCTTCCATTTCAGCATTTAGAAGATTTACAAAAGCTCCAGCTGAATTTTCTGATGCACGAATAGCTTTGTCTGAAATTTCAATTTTGCCATATAGGTTTTTCAATTCCAAAACAAATTGTGCATAGTTGTTTGAACCAGCATTTGGCAATTCGCCATCTTCGGTTCCTGCACCGATGCCACCATTTAGGCCATAAGGTGCCATTTTGATTATTTCTTTTCCCCAAACATCAGATGTTGTTTGGTTAATTTTTGCTAGAAGCGGATTGATTGAAGTGTTTAGTTGGTTGCTTACAACACCAAGATACACTTCTTTCAATGCACTGTCTGCAGTTGATAAAGTCACCATATTTTCTCCATTATTTTTCTAACATTTTTGTAAAAATCTTGTTCGCATCAGCAAGTGTTTTTGGAGTGTTTTCATTTGGCGAGAACACCACTGATTTACTTTCTCCAGAAATAAGTTTTGGAGGAGTTTGCTTGCTTGCGAGTGATTTTATATATTGATCAATGATAGCAGCTGTGATATTACTATCTGTCAATATATATTTGTTTATAAATTCGGGATCTTTTGCCAAAGTTGCAGGTGCTCTTTTGAGCTGTTCTTTGACTAATTTATATGCAATTTCAACTGCATTTGGCAAACCCAAAAGACCTTTTTGAGCTTTGAGTTGCTCCTCGATTTTTTCAATATGTTCAAAAGCATCAGCTTCTTGTTTTGCAAACTGCAAAATTCTTTGAGAAATATCTGCTTGATCAACATTAATACTATGGTTGTTTTCACTCGCCACTTCTGCACCTGTTTGCTCTGGCGAAGCACTCTCTTTGGTGCTCAACTCATCAGTTCTGTGTAGTTTTTCAAGCTCTTTAAGTTTTTGACTTTTTCTTGTGAATTCTGCCTGCAAATTGTTATAGCTCTCAAGTAAAGTTTTTGCATCCTTAAACTTCCCGAAAATAGAGCCTTCTGAATCATTAAATTGTGCACCATTTAATTGTTCATTTGGTTGTTCTATGTTTTCCATTTTTATTCTCCTGTTTTGATAAATTCTTTATGTTTTCTGATGTGCTCTAACACTTTTTGGTTGTGTTCGCTGCTAAACTTTTTACATTCGTCAGAAATTAAAAATCTGGTATGTTCTTCGATATGAATTCTGTGGTCGTCTACCTCTAAAGGTTCAGCAAAATCACAAATATTAAGGTTTTCTTTTATTGCTTTTTTTGTGTGCATAATTGAAATATCTTGTGATGTTTCCCATGTTCCAAAACCAAGGCTATCTAAAATTTTAACTCGAGTTCGGTTAGAAACTGTGCCGTCTTCATTAGCAAGCAAACCTTTGTCATATAACTCAAGTAAAATATTTTTTCTTTGTGCTTGTGATTCAGTTAATTCGTTGGCGGTGTCCAAAACAACATCATCACTAGACAAATCTGCACCCGTCCAATAATAAACCTCGATATCACCATTTTCATCAGCAACTTGTGATAGCCTTTTTGAGTTTGCGAACTGCTTGTATAATCTGATAATCATTTCACAAATTTGCTTAACAGCTTGCCTAATATATTCAGCTGAAACCGACAATCGAGTTTCGTCTTGTTCAATCAACAAGGTTATGGCTGAACCACTTGACACAGCAGAAGGCAAAGTGCTATCTCTCATAATTTCACTCACTCCACCCAAGATGTTAAATTCTGCCAAAAGTTTATCTTCTTCATCTGAGATTTCTTTTGGAACAGATCCTGCATCCATAAATTGTGGTTTTTCACTGCCTGCCCTATAAACTAAAATTTTACCTGGAGCAAGCAAGTCGGATCGTAGCCATGTCGTTCTGTG
>JAZNPU010000092.1:0-8183 GCA_045589795.1 Clostridia bacterium | reverse complement strand
TTGATTGGGTTTGTATTAATTTTCATTATTATTTCTCCAAAAATTGTTTTATTATTTTTTTGGCTTGAGTTTCAAAATCTGAATTTCCGTCGAGCCATATTGTGTTTGTATCTTTTCTGAACCATGTATCTTGTCTTTTGGCAAAATGTCGTTCTTCTTTAAGCAGTTCAGACCTAAAATGCTCATAGCTTTCATATTTGCCTTGCAAATAATACATTGCCATTTTGGCTTCTAGCCCCATTCTTTCAAAAAATTCTGGGGTTGTTCCTGTTTTAAGCAAGTTTTCCACTTCTATCAAAATGTTAGGAAGTCTGTCATCAAGTCTTTTTTCGATTCTTTGATAAATTTGTTCCCTTGGCCATTTTATTCCAATTTGCAAGACATCATATTTTGGACAGTTTGGTTTTTCTTGTCTGTCTCCAAACTGTGCTTTTTCAATCATTCGAACCAAGTGTCGATTGCTTTTTTGAGGATCAACATCTTCAATTCCCAAAGAGTGCAATGTTTGAAGCAAGTCTGCTCTATCCTTATTGAGCCATAGGTCTCTTTGTTCTTGATCAAATCCAGCCTCACTTAAGCAATAACCATCAACAACACTTCGCACATATAAGCCAGTTCCTCCCACCAAAAATGGAAGTTTGCCTCTTGACAAAATATCGTCAATGGCTACATATGCATCTTTTTGAAATTGCGACAAACTATATGGTTCGTTGGTGTTCAAAATGTCAATTAAATGATGAGGCACAAGTTGCATTTCTTCCTTGGTCACTTTTCCGGTGCACCAGTCCATTCCGCGATAAATTTGTCTGCTGTCTGCAGAAACAATTTCACCATCAAAATGTTGAGCTAAACTTAAAGACAAACCACTTTTACCCGAGCTGGTTAAGCCAACAATCGAAATGATTTTCTTTACCATTCAATATCTCTCCCATTAATTTTGACATCGTTATAGAAATCGAAATATTTGTTATCTACCTTTTTAGCTTTTTTCTTTTTCTTCTTTTCCATAGCCTTATTTTAGCACACTTTTTTGACTAATAAAACTATATTTTAAAAAATAATTTATGTTTCAATCAAAAAAGGGCTAAATTTATTGTTAATTTGCCTTGTTTTGTGCTATGCTAACCAAAAGGAGAAAAGTTATGAAAGTTATTTTTAATCCTGACCAAAAACAAGTTGATTTGATAAAAGAAGGACTAAAAAAGACGGAAGGCTATTGCCCTTGCAAACCAAAGTTTCCTCAAAACAAATGCCCGTGTGAAGAATTTAGAAATCAAATTGCAGACCCAAATTGGTATGGCCTATGTTATTGTGGATTATATCTAAAAACCAAGGACGAACCAAACAACAAACAAGAAAAACTGCAAAAATAACAAAAATGCATCAAAAAAACACCCAATTTTGGGTGTTTTTATTTTAAGTTTAATATTGCAACTGTTTCAACATTTGCAGTTTGAGGGAACATGTCAAAAGGTGTTGCAGAAATCAACTCATAGTTTTCCTTAAGCAAGTTCAGATCTCTTGCAAGAGTTGCAGGACTGCAAGAAACATAAATAATTTTTTGTGGCTTTGATTGATTAAGAGCATCTATAACTTTTGCATCACACCCTTTTCTTGGAGGGTCAAGAACAACAACAAAATCTTTAAGTTGTGCAATCATTTTTGGAAGTTCAACAGCACAATCTCCACAAATTGATTTCAAATTTTGAATATTATTTTCTTTTGCAAGCTTTTGAGCACTGTCAACAGCAGGCTTGACAATTTCAATACCATAAACCTGCTTGCATTTTTGAGCCATAATTGCAGAAAGAACACCAGCTCCGCTATATGCATCAACAACAATGTCATCTTTGCTTATATTTTGCAAAACCATGTCATAAAGCTTATGCTTCACTTCATTATTAACTTGCATAAAGCTGTGATTATTAATTTGATATTTGATGCCATATTCTTCAATGTCTAAATAATCTGCACCTGCAAACAAATAGTCTTTGTCTCCCAAAATCACATTGTTGTGTTTTTTGTTTATATTGACTAAAATATTAACAAATTTGTGATTTTTTGTTAATAAATCATATAAATATTGCAGATTTTGCAATTTTTCTGTGCAAACAATAGATAATAATGTTCTATCATCAAAATTTCTGCAAACTAGGTGTTTAACACCCGTTTTTGATTCTTCATCATAAACTTTAATATTGAATTTATTTGCATAGTCTTCAAAAGCCGCAATAATATCTTCACCAATTTCTTGAATCATACATTTTTTGATTGGCACAAGTTTGTGGCTTGCTGTTCTATACATTCCAACAACAACCCTACCGTTTTCTAAACCAATTGGAAAACTAAATTTGTTGCGATAATAATACTCTCTGTTTGAATCAACACATGGCAAAACTTTTTCTGTTGAAATGTTTGCATATTTTTTCAAACAATTTTGAACAAAGTTTTGTTTGTAAGTAAGTTGGTCAGCATAATTAATATGTTGAAGTTGGCAACCACCACATTTTGTAAAATATGGACATGGTGCTTCAACCCGACTTGAATCATGTTTGATGATATTGAGAATTTTGCCAATAGCAAAATCTTTTTTGACAAGAACAATCAATATCTCAACTTCTTCACCAATTAGAGCAAACGGAACAAATACAGTAAACCCATCAATTTTTGCAATTCCTTCGCCATTTGAGCCTAAATCAACTATTTTTACAATATATTTTTGATTTTTTTGCAGAATTAATTTGTTTTTTTCGACCATTTATTTTTTCCTTAAAGCTTATTTCTGTTTTATTTTATCACAAAAGCAAACCCTTGGCAAGTTGACTGATTGCAAACATTTTATTATAATAAAATTATGAAATGTAATCTATGTGCAAGAAATTGCAATGTTGACAGAACATCAGCTTTAGGGTTTTGTCAAAAAGACAACAAAATAGAAATTTCAAAAGTTATGCTACACTATGGCGAAGAACCATTTTTGACAAATGGTGGACCAAGTGGAGCAATCTTTTTTGCTGGGTGCAATCTAAAATGTGTTTATTGTCAAAATTATGAAATAAGCAATGGCTCAGGGAAAACCGTTTCTGCAAAAACTCTAGTTGACCTTTTTATTCAACTTGAAAAAGCTGGTGCACAAAACATAGACTTGGTCAGCCCTACTCACTATGCAAAACAAATTATTGAAGCATTAAAAATTTATAAGCCATCTGTTCCAGTAATCTATAACTGCGGTGGATATGAAAACCCTGAGTTAATAAAAGAACTTACAAATTTTGTGGACATATTTTTGATAGACCTGAAATATTATAGTGATGAACTTGCAATAAAATATTCCTCTGCCCCAAACTATTTTTCAGTTGCAACGGCTTGCATAAAAACAATTGAAAAACTAAAACCAAACAAATGGAAAAACGGTCAACTTATTCAAGGATTGGTCATCAGACATTTATGCTTGCCGTCACACAATCAAGACAGCAAAGCCGTGCTTTCTTGGATTGCATCAAACAATAAAGATTGTTTGGTTAGCATAATGAGCCAATATGTTCCAATGCACAAAGCAAATGAATATGAAGAAATCAATCGTTCACTTAAACCATTGGAATATAAGATTATTGTAAATTTTGCAAAGCAACTTGGTTTGAAAAATGCTCTTATTCAAGAATTGAACAGCAACACAACCGAACTTCTTCCAAATTTTAGTGAGAAAGATAGCCGGTTCAAGTATTAATTTTGTTGATTATAGTTTTAATTTATGGTATAAATTATGTGTAAATAATTGTTTTTTTGGAGAAATTATGAGAATTTTTGTTTGCGGCGGTGTTGATGCCGACATGAAAAAAGAATATCTTGTTGGAATCAAGGAACTAGCCAAAAATTTGGTAAAAGATGGCCACTCTATGATTTGTGTGGGTGCAAAAACTGGTGCAATTGGTGAAATGTATAACACATTTATGAAACTTGGTGGAGCTGTTGACCTTATTGTTCCAGAATGTTATGCAAGTGATGCAGAAAACATGACTGGCAGATCAACAATCAATGTTCCAAACCTTTATGTTTTGCAACAAATCGGTCTTAAAAACAGCGATGCAACCATTATTTTGCCAGGCGGGAATGGAACTCTTGCAGAAATGTATATGTGTTCAGACAACCACAAAGCCGGTTTTGATCAAGATCCAATTTTGGTGTTTAATGTTAATGGTTATTATAACCTAGTTAAACAAATGCACGACTTTATGATTGACGCAGGAACAATGCAACCTTTCCAAAAAAAATATTTAACTTTTTGCGACTCTTATAAAGATGTTTTGAAAAATTTGAAATAACATTGGAGAACAAAAGATGAGATCAGACAAATGTGCTTCTTGTGGAGCCAATATTGAATCACTAAAAACCGACAACAAAGTTGTTTGCCCATATTGTGGCACTCTTTATACGATTAATAACCCTGCCCCAAAAGCAGAAGAACAATCACAAACACAAACTGTTGAAACCTCAACATTTATCCCTAAAAGACCAAAAATAAATGTGTTTCTATGTTTGTTTTTGTGCTGGCTTGGTTTTGTTCCTGTTGTGATATATGTCATTCTCATGAACCAAAGGCAAGAAGAATGGGACAAAAAATATGGTAAATATTGCAACGATGAAGAAAAATAACAAACAAAAAAGATGAGTTTACTCATCTTTTTTTATACATCGCTGAAACATTTAATAATTGACAAAGTTTTAATTATGATTATAATTAAATTATATTTAGTTTTTTCAAAGGAGAAAGGCTGTGGCATTTTGTAGTTATTCATCATCTATTATTCAAGATGGCAACACCATTATTGACAATGCTTTTATCAATGAATTCATGCCTCAAGCCCCTGCCGAATTTGTAAAGGTTTATTTATATGGTTTAAGCCTATGCACAAGCCCAAATCAAGACTACAACACTGCAGACAGCACTGCAGCATTTCTTTCTTGTTCAGAAGATGACATTTTGGCTGCTTATGAATATTGGCAAGAAATGGGGATTGTTCAAATAATTTGCAAACGACCTTTGGAAGTTAAATATTTGCCACTTAAAAACCGTTCTGGATCAAGCAAAATCCGAACAAAGGGCAAATATACAGAATTTAATAAACAAGTGCAAGACATCATCAGTGGCAGAATGATTAAGCCAATTGAATTTAATGAATATTATTATTTGATTGAATCACACCACTTCGAACCAGAAGCACTTATTATGATTATCAAATATTGCACCATGCTAAAAGGTGATAATGTTGGCTATGCATATATCTCTGCTGTTGCAAGAAGCTTTGGCAACGAAAACATCAAAAGTTCAACGGCTGTTGAACAAAAACTTTTAGAACAAGAAAAATCAACTGCCGAAATCAAACAAGTTCTTGATTCTCTTGGCCTAAAAAGAGCTGCCGACATTGAAGAAAGAAATGCTTATTTGAAATGGACAACCAAATTTGGTTTTTCACATTCTGTTATTTTGGAAGTTGCAAAATCTCTAAAGAAAAATGGTGGCATTCACAAACTTGATGGACTTCTTTGCAAATACTACGAACAAAGACTCTTCACCATGCAAGAAATTGCAGAATATAGCGAACACCGAGATCAAATGTTTGAAATTGCTAAAACCGTTTCAAAAAATCTTGGACTATACTATCAAAATTTAGAAAATGTTGTTGAAACCTATGTTTCAGACTGGATCAAAAAAGGATACAATGCAGAAACACTCGAACTCATCAGCCATTATTGCTTTAGATATAGTTTCCGAAGCCTAGAATCAATGAATGATGTTGTTAGCAAGTTCTATAAACTTGGCCTTGTTTCAGTTGAAGCAATCAATCAATACACTGCAGATATTTTGTCTACAGACAAATATATTAAAGAAGTTTTAGACAGTTGCGGACTTCTTCGCACAGTTAATTCTTCTGATAGAGAATTTTATAAAACTTGGACCAACATTTGGAATTTCGACCAAAATGCAATTTTGTGTGTTGCCAGAAAATCTGTTGGAAAAAGTGGCCCTATTGCCTACATGAACAAAATCCTTTCATCGCTCCACTCTCAAAACAAACACAGCCTTGCAGATGTTCAGTCATATGTTGAAACAACTCAAGCTGGTTCTGCTGCAGAACAAAACTATATCAAACATGAATATACAAAACAAGAACTAGATGCTCTCTTTGACAGCCTAGACGATATTGAGGTGTAATATGAACAAACAAGAAATATATAACAAACTCAATACCATTTTCACAAGCAGAAGAACATCTGCTCAAACAATAGCTTATCAAAACCTGTTAAAGGCTAGAAAATCTCAAAAATTTGTTGAATTAGAAAGAAAAATTAAAGAACTAACTTTTGACCTTGGAAAAGCCAATGCTTTTGGAACCACAGAAGAAGCTCAAGCAATAAAAAATGAACTTATAAAAACCCAAATTGCTCAAGAAAAACTATTGGTGGCTTTTGGAATGAGTTCTCAAAGCTTAATCCCTCAGTATCAATGCCAAAATTGCCACGACACAGGCCGCAGGAATGGGCTTTTATGCGATTGTTATAAAAAAGAACTTTATTCGTTATTGCTGCAAAATAGCGGTTCAAAAACAAATCTTGCCCACTTTGAAGATTTCAATGAAAACCTAATTTCAAACTCAGAGCAAAAAGCACAACTATTAAAACTTAAAGCAAAGTTTGAAGACTGGGTTAATGAATATCCAAACACAAAAACTCACACATTTTTATTCTGTGGATCAACCGGTGTTGGAAAAACTTTCATGACAGAATGTATTGCTCATGCAATGATCAACAAAGGTTATTTGGTTTCATTTATTTCTGCCTTTGGCCTTAATCAAAACTTTTTGAAATATCACACAGAAAAAAATGAAAACAAAAACATTTATTGGGATGCTTTAGTTGAACCAGAACTTTTGGTTATTGACGACCTTGGAACAGAGCCAATGCTTAAAAATGTGACAATCAATTATCTCTGTTCTCTTCTTTCTGACAGATTTGAAAGAGGCAAGGCAACAATCATTTCAACAAACCTTGATCTTGATCAACTTCTAAGTCGTTATGGAGACAGAATTTTCAGCCGAATTGCCAACAAAGCAGACAGCGAAATGTTCAAAATTGCCGGCGAAGATTTAAGACTTAAAAAAAGATAAACAAAACCACCGTTTCAGGTGGTTTTTTCATGCAAAAAAAGAGAGTCAAAAACTCTCTTTTTTATATTTTTAGTTTTCAGTTGTATCATTAACAACTTCTTCTTCAAGGTCATCTTCCTTGTTAACAACTGCAAGAGCTGTTTCTGATGAGTCGAAATCAAGATTAGCCAATGTTAAGCTCACATTTGACAAACTAGCTGCCGTGGCTGAAGCTGATGAAGCAGAAACAATATAACTTGCCCATGTCGACCAGTTTGTTTGAGATTTGATACCAGTTGCTATGGCATCAGGAACTATGATTTTTGCACTAGAATTGATTCCATTAAAGGCTCCACTTCCACAAGAAGGATATGTCTGGTAAGAATCTGAATATTCAGAGAAATCATAAGTTAATATATTTGAACAATTTGCAAATGCATAGGCACCTATATCAATAGTTCCCCCAATATCTACAGAAGTTAAACTTAAGCAATTGTAAAAAGCATATGGGGATATCTCAGCATTTCCACCAGCGGATGATGTACTATATGATAAAGTGGTTATCTCAATACCACTATAGTGGTATATTCTTCTTGCATAATAAATAGGATTTGCATACATGTTTGAAAATAGTGCTCCAGTAGCAAATTCGTAAGAACTATCACCACACACAGCGGTTAAAGCTGAGCAATTATAAAATGCATTATTCCCAAACTCTCTTTCAGATGAGTATCTATATCCCTGTATACATACTGTATTCATTGAAGTACATCCTGAAAAGGCTGATGAACCAATGGTTTTAAGTTCTTCAAGCAATACAAGATATGTTATTCCTGTTTTATTTGCGAAAGCAGATGCTCCAATGTCTGTTATAGCAGAAGAAATTATTAACTTCCCTTGCAGTGCTGTTGTTGACCCCGTGACAGTAGTTTCACTCACAGTCACATAGCCATTGCTAACAAGCTGACTCCATGAATATAATCTTTCATTTGTGGTATCATCATACAATCCACCAATATCAAGTCGGATCGTAGCCAT